>JAFGFI010000002.1 GCA_016931185.1 Anaerolineae bacterium | reverse complement strand
CGCTACGTTGATTGCCAACGCCGCGGACGATCTCAATTTGGGGCAGTCTTGGGTACCTACTTGATCCCCTATTTATTGAGATGATACGGACATTTTTATTTTCCATTGTTTTCGCTTTGTAATCGTTGTAAATTGGTTGCACACAGTAGAAAGATCTTTGTTGGTATTGACCATGTGTAGCCACAATTGCCCATAGTTCAAAACCGCGTTGTATCAGTCAAACCATAGGTCGACAAGTTCCCAAGTACCTATTTCTTGAATCTCAGTCAAGGGTTTTTCTATTGCCAAGGGAGAACGACCCCAAAGTTCTGCCATTGTTTCACCTAACTGCGTTAAATGATAGCGCCCGCACGATGACTTCTGCACCGCTCCAATCCCAACCAGAAAACTCAGTCGGTTGGATACGTCATCCAAGCCCAAGGGGTAAACATTCACAAATAGTTGTGATAGTTCGGACACCCGAACCGGTTGATGGTGCTGTAGCAGCCACCAGAACTCAGGCATCGCCTGCAAACGACGGGTCAGGGCCTCTAAACAGTATTCTCGCAGTTTTTGCAGGTCGGTAGCAGGTAAAGTAAGCGTTAGTATCTGTTCTTCGCTATCGGCATAAAAAACATAAGGGATCACTCCTGCTAAATAATAAGCCAAGAGCACGTTTTGACAAATCCAACGCGGCTGTGGCCATATCATGCCAGCCCATTTGGTCATTGCATACAAGAAACGTGTTACATCACACGATGCTTGTAAGACCTCGCGGGCAACCATGACTGATTCAAAAAAAGCGTTGGGTTCACCAGGTGGATCGGGTAAAGGAGCAGGACAAAACGGCAACACAGGTTCCGCTTCAGCAGCACGCTGGCGCTCCCATTCTACAAGGCTAAAAAAGCCCTCGCCCAACCGCACAAAAACGTCCTCATATTTCATCAGTAAAACATAGGCATAATTTTCATCTATCTGAGCTTCACCTATAAGGTCATTCACTTGCTCAGTAATGACATTATAGTGAGTCGGCACTCCCAAAACTCGCAGCGCCGCGATCAATTGTTCTTGACGCATGCTACTTTTGGAAGTACGGTAAGCATGCCAATCCCCACCAGGCAATTGCATGAGATAACGATCAACAAAACGACGTTCACGTTCCACAGCATTATCGGAATCAAGTTGCCGGGGATTAAGTGTTCTTTCGATATAGCCTTCAATAGCTTTTGGCAAAAGGGGGTATTGCACTGGTTCTGAAAAATCAAATGTAAGATGCTGCTTACGCAAAACTTCTTTTAGTTTCTTCAAAACACGTGACTGAATCTGGCGAATACGCTCACGGGTTAAAGCAAAATGTTCCCCTACCTCCTCGAGTGTACGTTCTTGGCCATCATCAAGGCCATAACGCAAACGCATAACTTCAGAATCTCGGTCTGATACAGAAGCTTCATGAAGCAAAATTAGAATTCCTTGCCGACATTCAGTCAGTCTATTGTGCGATTCCCCTACATATGGCTCGGCGGTGTACTCACTCAAAGTTACGTCGTTGGTGTCACGTAGGGTTTGAGTCACCTGCTGCCATTCGGTTTGTCTATTGTTCAGCTCTTCAGCATCTTGCTCTGCCATGCAGTCACCCAGCAGCACATTGTCTTCATCTGTAAGTCCCGCTTGTTCAAGGATGGTATATGGTAACTCAAGGCTTAATGGTACCAATGGCTGGCAATATTCAAGCAGTTGGTAGGCCTTACGTCGCGCTTTGACGCCGGACGAGAAACTTGAATCCTCTCCCACTTCTATAATTTCATTTTCGGATTCTTCGTCTTCCTCCACAGCAGACAACCAACCTTCAATAAAATTATATTCATCCACTTCAGTTCTTGTTTCTATCGCCTTCTGGAAAGACTGCACCCGTTCATGCATGTGAACTGGCAAACGAATTGTCCGTCCCTGATCTGCAATGGCACGTTCAATACCTTGCCAGATCCAACTGGTTGCAAATGTAGCGAAGCGGGCGCCCTCGCGATAATCAAAACGGTTTGCGGCGCGCATCAATCCCATTGCGCCTTCCTGCACTAAGTCTAGATAGTCTACGCCTTGCCCGATGCTGTTACGGGCCATTCGCAGCACATAACGTAAATACCCGCTGACCAATCTGGCGCAAGATTGTCTGGCACGTTCCTCTGTCATTTTCCACACATGCTCGGATGGGTGCTGCTTAATCCACACAAAGAACTCATCCCCAGAGGGCAATCTCCCAGTTCTTTGTACAGTGTCTGTAAGATGGGCGAGCACAGTCCTGGGCAATAAGCAGAGGAGTTCCACCAGATCGTACGCGTCGTTCGCCAACTTAGGTTTGTTAAGTTTAAAAATGGATTTGGTAAATCTATAGAACTCAGAATTGCGTGTTGCGTATATATTATAATACACTTCCTGTGCTTCAACAATCCAAACTTCTATCTTCGGTGCAACAATACCAGCCTCTATACATTTTTTCTCGATCTCAGAAAATCGCATTCGCATGCTGGCATAAATGGCCGCCAGTAGAGTTTGATCATCATAAAGATCGAGTTCAGCCCAAGTTTGAGGAGCCTTAATCTGGATTCCCAACCAAAGTTCCTGAATGGAACTGGTTATTATGGGTAGTTGGGTAACATCTTCAAATAAAAGTTGTATTGCATCCATATCTTAAAAGTCATTTAATTTCAAAATTATTGCGACTGATTGTCCCAACAAATGAATCTAAATCCTCTATCAAAATAGTTTTTTATATTTACAGCTCACCACTTTCGAGTGTGTCTTATAAGTGAACTTCTTTACAGAGTGTATTGCATAATACAAAACATGTCAAGTGAATAGGTATAAATGTAGTTAGGGTAAAATATTAAGTCTGACGGATGAAAAACCTCCGCTGGCAAAAATGGGGATGTACTCAGCACTTCACAGCGAACCTACGCCAAATCTAAACTGAGGCCACGAGTGCAACACAATATCATTCATAATATCCGTGTTTAATTCGTGGAGGACACTTTGCCGTCCAGTGCTTTTCATCTACGAAGAATGCATGGTGATCAAGCATCGCCTGTTGCCATACGAGGATGGAAGGTTTTCCTAGAGATCACGGTTGATTCAGTTTCTGAGTTTGTGTTTTGAATTAGCCACTCCGGCGGATTGTCCCACTACCACTCGAAGCTCATCAGGTTCGCGACGAGCCCGAAGGTCGTCCACAGCATCACGAAGAGGATCGCCAGGAGCACCGCGACGCCGATCCCCACCGGGTGGCCGGTCAGCGCGGCGAGGAAAGCGCCGAGGGCCAGCAGGACCATCACGAGGGTGTAGGCCACGAGGATGCCGCGCCGGATCTTGCCCTCGGTCCCAAAGATGCCCGCGACGGGCAGGATGAGCATCAGCGCCGCCGCAGCCGGGATCACGCAGGCGACCTCGCGCCAGACGATCCCCGCCACGCCGCTGCCCAGCGCGGTCAGCAGGCAGAGAAACACCCAGTTCGAGGCGACGATCTCCTCCCGGGGGAGCGCCTGCCGCCCGAAGCGGTCCAGCCGCACAAGCAGCGCGAAGAGCGGGCGCGCCGTCCAGGTCAGCAGGCCGAAGAGCCGGTAGAGGATGTCGAGCGGCAGGACGAGCAGCCACAGGGGGAAGAAGGCGCTCGCCGCCGTGTGCAGCATCCCCAGCCCCGCCGAGAGCGACAGGACCACGCTCCATTGCTCGTCCGACGTGAGGCGGGACATCCAGAGGAAGTAGCGCAGCATCATCCGGTAGAGCGGATTGCGCGCCTTCAT
>JAFGFI010000344.1 GCA_016931185.1 Anaerolineae bacterium | reverse complement strand
TATACCTTCCAGCAGATGCTTGCGCAGAATGACGATCTTTTCTTCTCCCGTGTACTGCTTCCGTTTGTTCACTGTTTTACCTCCATCTTCTATACTAACTCATAGGAGGCTTTTTTCCAATTCCGTCTGAAGCAATACACCTAGCTGCTTATGCGCCAGGGGCTGCTCTTAATTTGTTTGTCCAAAGTCCAATACCTAAGCGTTTAGCAAATAACGTAGTTCTTCTCTTCAAACTTAGGAAAGGCTTGCAGATCGCCCACATTTTCACGGAGTTTCACTTGCTCGCCGCCCGAGGCAACGAGGCTTATAGGCAACACTTTATTCTCGGCAAAAATGAAGCCTTTGCGGATCACAATATGGGTGACCACCTTTGTCTTTGGATCAATCACTATCCGTTCAACATGACCGATTTGCTCATTTTCTGCCGTTAAGACCGGGGCGTCTTTTATGAATTCCATCGCCTTCTCCTTTAGCGTGTAGGGCGTGATTTCTGAAAGCGCTCATCCTTGGCGGCTATTTCAAACCTGAACCGGTAGTACGACTTTCATCAAACCGGCTCTTCAAGCATTGCCGCCTCCTCAGGTGCGATAACCTCGGCCAGATGTCCTATTTCGTCGGACACGTCTGCCCAAGCTGGGTAATGACCTGATCTACATTGGCTGATAACTTGTCAACCTTGGTCTGAAGCTCTGTCAGGGACGCAGTCATTTTCTTCTGAGCTTCGACGTACGCTGTCTCAGCCTTCTCTTTGATCTCAGTGCGCATTCTTTGGCCGGATTGGGGAGCGAAAAGCAGCGCCATTACTGTTCCCACCATCCCACCAATGACGAACCCGTTAAAAAATACTCCAAAATTACCATTGTTAGCCATCTCAAACTCCTTTAATCAAGCAATATCCATTTCGGATTGCAATTGTAACCACTTGACAATATCGCGTCGGCGCAAAAGACCTTCGAGCGTGCCTTCGTGCATAACGGGAAGCTGGCGCACATCGCGCCGTGATAGCCGGTCCAAAGCCTCGCGAGTGTTGTCTTCTGGCCCAATCGTGATCAGGTCTTTTGCCAGCGTCATAATCTCTTGTACATGCGTCGTTTGCCATGCATCACGAGCAACAGCGCGCACGTCATCGAGCGTCACCAGTCCCCGTAGCCGGCTGTCTTCCATAACAGGGAATGCATAATCATCGTTCTCCATCACATAACTATGGACCAGAGTCGCCACTGTACTGGTAGGAGAAACAATCGGTGGGGTTTTGCGCATCAGTTCTGCCACCGGCACGTCTTCGAGGATGTCGCGGATGATAAGTTGCTGGTAGCTTTGCGCGGCGGCATTGTGGAGGAACCAGCCGATAAAGGCCAGCCACAATCCATTGGATAATCCCGTTCCCAACAAAGGGATTCTCGCGCCAAAGCTCATGGCGATGCCGCTGAAGATCAGCAGCCAGGCAATGAGTCGTCCACTCCTGGAAGCCCAGCGCGTCGCTCTCTTCAGATTGTCGGTCACGGCCCAGAAAAACGAGCGTAAAATCCGCCCGCCATCGAGGGGGAAACCGGGAATGAGATTGAAAAGCCCCAAGCCTATGTTGACCGTTCCCAACCACAAGACCATCGTGGATACCGGCCCCACTTGCTCAAGAACGCGTTCTGGTGCGCCGAAAGGCATCGGGATGTTGGCAGTCAGAGTAAAAATCACCAAAAATATGCCGCCGATGACAAAACTGGTCAGCGGCCCCAAAATCGCCATGACAAATTCAGATCCAGCCGAAGCCGGTTCACGTTGAATGTTCGACACACCGCCAAAGAGGTGCAGCGTGATGTTGCTCACTGGGATGCCCTGGGCGCGGGCCACCAAAGCATGGCCCAACTCGTGCATCAGCACCGATGCAAAAAACAATAAGGAAGTCACAAGCGCCAATCCCCAGCGCAACGTGAGACCCCATTCATTGTGCAGGCTTCCCAAGACAGTGCCCAGATTCCAGGTAGCGAGGAAGAAAATGACTAACCAACTCCAATCCACCCGGATTTGAATGCCAAACAATTTGCCGATCTTAAAACCACTGCGCATTTTGACCTCCTTACCGATCCGGGCATAAGAAACTAAAGCCGTTCGGTATCTCACAGACGTACAAGCGTTTAGCAAATTACGGCTGGATCAATCGTTGTGTTGACATATAGCTGTCTTTACTCTACACTTTAAGCATAGACAAAAACAGCCCTCCTAACTGCTGTTGAGGGTTGGAAGTGCTGTTGACTCGGGTTAGAAGAGTTTGATTCGCGTTGGGATTCATCAATAAGAGAGATGGTTGAACGTTGGGTGACTACAGGACTACCAGACTACGAGACCGGAAACTATCTATCTGCCAATTCACAAAGAAAGGAGCGCCCCCGATGAATTTTGACATCCTGAAAACAGTGGTCAAACGCAATGAAACCAGTAAAATCGTGTTACTGGTTATGGATGGACTTGGCGGATTGCCGGAGCCGGCTGCCGGGTCGAAAACGAGCCTGGAAGCAGCACGAACGCCAAACCTGGACGCACTGGCCGCGCGAAGCCTCTGTGGCCTGCACCAACCGGTTGCCCCTGGCATCACGCCGGGAAGCGGCCCGGCGCATTTGGGACTGTTCGGCTACGATCCACTCACGTACCAGGTTGGGCGCGGCGTACTTTCGGCCCTCGGTATCGACTTCGATCTGCAACCCGGCGATGTCGCCGCGCGCGGCAACTTCGCCACCGTGGATGGCACAGGTCGGGTCAAAGACCGCCGCGCCGGACGTATTCTGACCGAAAAAGGGGCAGAGCTTTGCGCGTTACTGCGAGAGCAGGTTACATTGTCAGGCGCACAGTTCTTCATCCAACCGGTCAAAGAATACCGGTTCTTGTTCGTGCTGCGCGGTGATGGGCTGCACGCGAAAATCAACGAAACGGACCCCCTCGAAGTCGGAGAGCGTCCGCTCAAAGCGAAGGCACAATCTCCGGCTGCCGAAGAGACGGCAGCGCTGGTGCGCTCATTCGTCGAGCAGACGGCGGCCGTCCTGGCGGATCGCGAACCGGCGAATATGGTTTTGCTGCGCGGCTTTTCCCAACTTCCGCGCTGGCCTTCGATGCAGGAAGTTTTTGGTCTCAAAGCGGTAGCAATTGCGATGTATCCGATGTACCGGGGCGTTGCCAAACTGGTAGGCATGGAAGCCCTACCTGCCAGCCAATCGGTCGGCGAGGAATTTGAGCGTCTGGCACAGTGTT
The DNA here is from genome assembly GCA_016931185.1 of Anaerolineae bacterium. Classification (GTDB taxonomy): domain Bacteria; phylum Chloroflexota; class Anaerolineae; order B4-G1; family SLSP01; genus JAFGFI01. Next base: position 2,655 of record JAFGFI010000344.1, on the reverse strand, counting down.
GGGCCGAGTATGACTTCTTCTTTGTCCACATCAAGCGCACTGATAGTGCGGGCGAGGACGGCGACTTCGACCGTAAAGTAGCGGTCATCGAGGAGGTGGATACTTTCGTGCCGCGAATCCTGGAGCTGAAGCCGGATGTGCTGGTCGTCACCGGTGACCATTCGACACCGGCCAGGATGCGCTCTCACAGTTGGCATCCTGTGCCCGTGTTGCTGTGGTCAGATGTGTGCCGTCCTGATCGCGTCACGCAGTTTGGCGAGCGCGCCTGTCTCGCCAGAGGATTAGGGGTACGATTCCCTGTAAGCGACCTTATGCCCCTTGCACTCGCCCATGCCGGACGTTTGGAGAAATTTGGGGCCTAGTGAGCAGACCTTTGCGGATTCTATCCCTTCCGCTCAGACCGGCAACCACACGGTAAAGGTTGCGCCTTTTTCTTGGATGCTGTCGACATCGATCCGTCCACCATGCTCGCGGACAATTCTCTGGCTGATATAAAGGCCCAATCCCATCCCGGCGTCTTTGGTCGTATGGAAAGGCTTGAACAGCTTGCCGATATCCGCAAACGCGATACCTATACCGCTATCGGCAAAACGGATTTCTACACCCGGCGGGTTCGCGGTGCGGGCAGTGGAAATGTGTAGTTCCCCACCGTCCGGCATCGCGTCCAGAGCGTTCAGTGTCAGGTTCAAGAAGACCTGCTGGATCCGGTCCGGGACTGCCGGAATCAGCGGGAGATTGTCCGCCGCCTCCCAGATAATCTGGACGTGTTGTTCCTGGCTCTTTTTCTGGCTCAGCGCTATCACCCGCTCGACCAGGTCATTCACAGCACTTGGTTTCTGATCTTCGGGTTCTGAAGGCTGGTTGAGGTTGCGCATCTCGTGTACCAGGTGCGCGGCGCGCTTGACTTCCTCAATGGCAATGCGGACGTAGGCACGCGCCTCTTCCTTGCTCATTTTACCATCCCCAGCGAGTGATTCTTCAAGCAGGCTCAGAAAACCGACCACAGATTGGAGCGGGTTGTTGATCTCGTGGGCCAGCGAAGCCGCCAGCTTACCGGTCAGGGCCAGTTTCTCGGACTGGATCAGGGCTTCTTGGGCTTCCTTTCTCGCGCTGATGTCCTCGAGCATAACGATTGTATAACGCGCCGCATCTCGCCACTGGACCAGCGATACGGTCACGTTTACATCGATCGGGCGACCATCTTTGCGCACATAACGCCCTTCCATCTGATAATAGCGGCGTTCTCCGGCGATCAATTCGTTGTATAACTTTAGGTCATCTCCCACATTGTCAGGATGGGTGAGCGCTGCAAGTGACATCCCTTCAAGCTCTTCCTGCCTATACCCCAATATCCTTTGGAGCGCGGGATTGCCGGCAATAACACGCGCGCTTTGGTCGACGAGCGCAATTCCGATAGCGGCATCTTCGAAAACGGCTTGGAAACGCGCGTGACTGGCGCGCAAAGCAAAAGCTCGTCTTTTCGTCTGCCGCTCCAGCTCTTCCGTGTAACTTTTCAGCATCTCCTGGGCTTGAACCTGCTCGGTGATGTCCTGAAAGATGGTTACACCACTGATAATCTGGCCCGTACTATCTTCAACAGGGGCAGCCGCAATGAGAAGTGCGCGTTCAGAGCCATCCGCGCGACGGAGGAGAATTTCAGTCCAGTCCACCGTTTCGCCCTGTGCAATGGCGCGCGCCAGCGGGGTTTCAGACATTGACAGTGGCGTTCCATCGGGATAGTATAAGGTGTAATTGTGGTGGGGATGGGTCAGGCTGCCGCCAAAGCTCTCCCCCAGGATCTCTTGCCCGTGTGGATTGGTCATCAACATCTCGCCCTGTGCATTACATACACCGACGCCAACCGGCATCGTGTCCAAAAGCGTGCGCAGGAGCGTGTTAGCGGTTTGGGCCTCTTCTAATGCATCCGATGGCTGCGCCGGCACTTCAACAGGATCCACGTGCTCGGTCTGGGTCAGTTCTTGCTCACTTTTTTCCATAACACTACCTTTTTGACGGGACAAAAGACCACGAACCGGTCATCTTCAAAGAAGTATACATCAAATTAGAAAGTTATGCTTCCTCGATGCGCACGTGCACCTCATGCGATTGGCCGTCGGCCAGCAGAGGAATGTTTTCGCCCGTCAGCGGCTCCCCGTCCAGCGTCACAGTGGTCACGCCGTGGCAGACCCCGTGGCATCCGCCGTCGGGATTCTCCACCTGGATGTGGTAGATAGTTTCCCCGTCGCGGTACGTGATCTCGTAGGATGACCACTCGGCGGGTATGCAAGGATCAATCCGTAGGACGTCACCAGCGCGGCGCAGCCCCAGGATGGCCTCCACGCCCAGGCGGTACATCCACCCGGAGGAACCCGTGTACCACGTCCATCCGCCGCGCCCCACGTGCGGCGCGACGCTGTAGACATCGGCGGCCACCACGTAAGGCTCGACCCGGTAGCGCGCTGCCTTCTCCGGCGTGTCGGCATGGTAGATGGGATTGAGCAGCCGGAACAACTCACCGGCCAGGTCGCCCCGACCCATTTCGGTAAAGGCCCACACGGCCCACAGGGCGGCGTGGGTGTATTGCCCGCCGTTCTCGCGAATGCCCGGCGGATAGCCCTTGATGTAGCCCGGATCGCGCCCGGTCTGGTCGAAGGG
>JAFGFI010000343.1 GCA_016931185.1 Anaerolineae bacterium | reverse complement strand
GAAGAGAAAGGGATGAGGGAACTGGCGCGGTTCAACGCCAATTCTTCCTCTGTCGTCAATCCCAGAGTGCGGGCTTCGTCTGGCACAGTCTCGGCAATCTGCAGATCTTGATCGACGAGCAGCAGCTCCTGGAAGAAAGGGACGACCTGTCGCGCTGTCGCCAACGCGGCAGTGCGTTGTTGGGGATCCTGGCTGAGCAGTGCCGGATCTTCAGCGAAAGTAGCGATCAGGTTTTGACCAGAATAGTGAAAATAGGTAAGACTGCTGACAGCATTTTCGGCGCTGCGGCGCATTTCGTCGAGCAATTGCTCACGGGCCAGGTTGATTGCGCGCGAGGTGACGGCAACCATGGACAGAATGACGCTAAGCAACACAAGCGGGATGATGAGGATGATGAGTCTGGCGCGAATGGATTTGCTGTATAACGACACAGTATCGGCGCGTTGGAATGTGCGCCAACTTGGATTGAGGAAGAGCAATTGGAAAAGGACGGCAAGCGACACAGTGCTGACAAGCCAGAGGGGTAACTCGTTGTTCCAGACCGCGATCACATAATCTATGGCTAACAAGCCGCCTGGCGGGAGGTTAGTAATCAGCCGGCTGAGTGATAGGAAGCCCAATGGCAAGATCGTGGCGATTGGCAAGGCGACCAATGGCCGGCGCAAGATGTCATACAGTTCACCTTTGTAAGTCTGATGGAGCAAGTACCCCACAGCTAACCCCCATGTGGCTATCGCCATGACATCGGTGAAGGTCAACGGGCCGAACCAGGCCCACGTGAAAGCGGCTACCAGGTTGATGACTAATCCAGGGCCTGATCCTAGCCGGACTGCCACCAGGGCTGCCAAAAAAAGCCCTACCAGGGAAAGTGTAGGGGTAGCGGGGAGCACGCTTATTGGAGAAGCTGGCAGCGCGCCGAGTTGTTGGCGATAAAGTACCAATAGCGAGCGTGTGGGGAAGAGTAAGATCAGGCAGAGTCCGAGGAGCACCCAGGCTTTTCCATCCATCTTTCTGAAATCTGAAGCACGTAACCACAGCGTCCAGATAAACAGGCCGATGTAGATGATGGATAAGGCGATATTCGGTAATTCCAAAGGGAATTCTAACGCAAATCCCCTTAACGTGCGCCAGAAATCAAAACCCATACCACGATCCTTTTGCTCAGTGTGCCGGTGCGCATGGTGGTTTTCCCTTGCACTAACTTCAACTATAATAATACTCAAATGCGGACAAACGGCAAGTAAGGGTAAGAAAGATGAATACCTTACGGTGTCTAACTTGAAATAAACCTGCCCCGTTCTTTGTGAACGGGGCAGGTTGGTTATTCTATAGGGACGCCTGATCGGCGCGTAGAAGGATTATTCTTCGTCCCAATCCTCGTCTTCGTCTTCTTCTTCGTCCCCATCCTCCTCTTCATCCCAATCCTCGTCATCATCCCAGTTTTCCTCGTCAAGCTTGCCTTCCATATAGGCCCAGTCAAGCTCAACGGGATCAACTTCGATAACTTCCAGATCGGCCTCACATTGCAGGCAGGTGACCTTCTGACCAATCTTGGGATGGTCCGGGAGTTTGACCCACTCGCCGCAAGACGGACAAATTGCTTTTGCTGGCATACAATTTCTCCTTACACGCAATGGTAGAATTTTTGATTGGTCTGTTTGAACCTCTGATGCCATTTTACCGCAAAAATCAGGCTTTGCAACAGGCATTTCATTCGCACACAGGAAAATTTCGGTTATACTACCGGGTATCCACAAACAAATCAAAGGGGGGGAGTGCTTGCGACACGCCAAGGAGGCAACCATGACTGTATCAGCGTCACAGCACGCGATTGTGAGGGAAACGCGTCCCGCGTGTGGTAAATGCTGTGACACGTGTGTCTGTCTGCCGGAAAGTGAGCGTCCCGTACCCCGTCCGGGCCTCATCGGGCAGATACGTGAGGATATTCAGACCGTTTTCATCAAGGACCCGGCAGCACGCAGCACTATTGAGGTGCTGACGTGCTATCCAGGCCTGCATGCGATCTGGCTGTATCGCGTAGCGCACGTTTTGTGGGTGTACAAGCTCCGCTTTTGGGCGCGTTTACTCTCGCATATTGCTCGCTGGCTGACAGGTATCGAGATTCATCCTGGTGCTACGATTGGGCGCCGCGTCTTTATTGATCACGGGATGGGCGTGGTGATTGGCGAGACGGCAGAGGTGGGCAACGATGTCCTGATCTATAAAGGTGTGGTGCTCGGCGGCGTCTCGCTGGAGAAGGTGAAGCGCCACCCGACCATCGGTAACGGCGTGGTCCTCGGCACCGATGCGATTGTCCTTGGCCCCATCGATGTGGGGTACAACGCGCAGATTGGTTCCGGTTCCGTGGTGGTGAAACCTGTCCCCCCGTGTGCAACGGTTGTGGGGGTGCCGGGGCGCGTTGTCAAGCTCAATGGCGTCTCATGCCGCCTCAAGCCTGACCTGCATCACGAACAGCTCCCCGATATGGTGATCGACACGATTGACCGCCTGACGCAACGCATCACGGTGCTAGAGGCGCGTTTGAGCAACTTGGAGAGCCTTGCTCCTCCGGTGGAAGGAGCCTTTGCTTTGGAGGAGGTGAAATCATAGACGTAAAACAGGATGGCTTTCATGGTTTGGTAGCGGATAGTGTTCTTGATCTGGTAGGGCGCACTCCCGTGGTACGCTTACAGCACCTCATTGAGCCGGGGATGGCGACGGTGTGGGTGAAGTTGG
>JAFGFI010000342.1 GCA_016931185.1 Anaerolineae bacterium | reverse complement strand
GGCAGTGCTTTTTGCGTGGCTTGGAGAACGCGACTGTCCCCGGTGCGGCGCGCCACTGGCGCGTGTTGGCGCATCTCGTGAGATCGCGGCGGGGCACCGCGGGGGTATGTGGCAGTGTCCAAATTGTGACTTCAGTGCCCCTTTGCCAGCCCCCAGGCACTTCTCGTCGTCGGTTTACGCGGCAGTTTGTAAAACATGTCACGGGGTTGGGTCTTTGCGCCGGCCCAATCCTGATAAGTTGATTATCCATCCAGAACGCCCTATTTGTGAGGGTGCGATGTATTCGCCGGGTTTCTTCCCGAAAGGTTATCTTTGTAAACCGATGAATGGCGGGTACGAGGTGGTGCAGGCTTTGGCCGCGCATTTCGGATTTGATCCGGCAACTACACCCTGGGATCAGATGTCACCGGAAGCCCAACACGCTTTTTTGTTTGGGTACCCTGAAAAACTGCGTGTTGTGCACCAAAGCCGCAATGGAACTACGTCGGAACACTGGTGGGAACATCCCGGTTTTTATGGCTGGATACGGGATTGGGATGTGGGGGGGACCTACACCGATGCTACACTCTGTCCTGACTGCCACGGCGCGCGCCTGCGCCCGGAATATGCGTCTGTGACATTAGCCGGACACACGTTGCACGAATTGAGCGAGATGACGCTGGCACAAGTGGACGAATTACGAATGACGAATGACGAATTACGAGTTCCCCACCCGGCTACCGGATACCCTCATCTTCAGCTTCTTGCATCCAGCCTTAATACTATCCAACAACGCCTGCACTTTCTTCTCCAGGTTGGTCTGGGGTATTTACACTTGAACCGGGATTCGGCGACACTTTCGGCAGGAGAAGCGCAGCGGGTGAAACTGGCGGGATTGCTAGGGAGTGGGTTGACATCGCTCACGGTGTTGGTGGATGAGCCGTCGCGAGGGATGCATCCTGCGGAGATTGATGCGTTGATTGGCGCATTACACGCGCTGCGGGATGAGGGGAATACGGTCATCGTGGTGGAACACGACCCCGCCATTATACGCGCCGCCGATTATTTGGTGGATGTGGGGCCAGGCGCGGGCGTGGCGGGCGGCGAAATTGTAGCGGCCGGACCGCCGGATGAGGTTTTGCAGATGGATACATTGACGGCGCGATGGATGCGCGATGCGCGCGAATCACGCGGGCGACCGCAGATCGCACCGAAGCATCACGAATCGCGAGGGCAACCCCAGGGATGGCTGACGATTCGAGGCGCGAGGGCGCATAATTTGCGAGGGGAGGAAGTGCGATTGCCGCTGGGATGCCTGGTGGGAATCTGTGGTGTATCTGGTTCTGGCAAGAGTACGTTGCTCATAGATACACTGGGCCGCGCGCTGGCTCCTAAGAAGATCACAACCTCGGTAGCTTATGAACCGGTAGAACCAGGGGAATATGATACAATTGAAGGTGCGCCCGCTCGCGTGATCTTGGTTGATCAAGTGAAGGCTGGTGTAACCAATCCGGCGACATTCCTGGGGCTTATCAAGCCTTTGCACGCTCTTTATGCCGAGAGCGAGGATGCGCAGGCGTTAGGATTGGATGAGAAGACATTAAGCCGTCATTGTTCGGTGTGTAGGGGCAGTGGCAGCATACGCATGGATATGGGCTTTTTGCCCACTGTATACACGATGTGTGAGGCATGTCACGGCACAGGATTTGTGCCGGAAGCCTGGGATGTGCGCTTGCACGGTATCGCGCTGCCCGAGGTGTTCGGGATGACGTTGGACGAAGTTTATGCTTTGTTTGGCGATGAGGATAAACTCGCGCGTCCTTTGCAGGCCGCCCGGGATGTAGGATTGGGTTACCTGGTATTGCGCCAGCCGGGATATGCACTTTCTGGTGGGGAGGCGCAACGCTTGAAAATCGCCAAAGAGCTTTGTCGCCGTACCCGTGCCGATACGCTCTATATTCTTGATGAACCCACGGTGGGACAGCATTTGGAGGATGTGGCGCGACTTAATGGTGTGTTGCACCGGTTGGTGGCTGAAGGGCACAGCGTCTTTGTCGTAGAACATCACACCTATATGCTCGCGGCGTGTGATTGGTTAGTGGAGCTAGGCCCCGGCGGTGGACCAGAAGGCGGACATATTATCGCGCAAGGACCCCCAGAAGTGGTAGTCTACGGGGATACACCAACTGCGCGCTATTTACGAGAGGTATTATTGAATGTATGATCTAAATCAGCTTTTAGAGGTGATAGCTGAAGGTATTGTGATTTGTAATATACAGGGTGAAATTTCCTTTTTCAGTCCTGGTGCAGAGCGGATTATGGGGTGGTCGCAACAGGCCGCTATCGGTGCGAGTTGCAATCAAGTTTTTCGAGTTCTGGATGGCGGGGCCGAGTTTTTAGACTTGATCCCACAACCGGGTAAACGACGTAAGCTTACCATTGCGCACTATGATGGAGAGCCTATGGTATTAGCATTCACCGGCGCGCAGTGGACGTCCTCTGAAACGGACGAGTTTCCAGACGTGCAGATTGCCCTGGTGTTTCGGGATGTGAGTGAAGAAGAGACGATGCACCGTCTGGTGGGCCACTTTATGGCGAATATTGCACATGAATTTTTTACCCCACTTTCGTCGTTGGCGGCAGCCGTCGAGTTATTGATGGATCAAGCCCCTTATCTCAATACGGCTGAATTGCAGCAATTATTGACATCTTTACATTTAAGTGTCCTTGATCTGCAAACATTTGTAGATAATCTCCTGGAGAGTGCCAGTATTGAGGCTGGATGCTTTAAGATCCACACGCGCCCGGTCAATTTAAGCGAAATCATTACCGAAGCGATGCACATTGTACATTCGCTGTTGGCTAAGCATGGGCAGTGGTTGATCTTGCAGATTCCGGAGTCGCTCCCTAAAGTTTACGCCGATGCGCGGCGTACTGTGCAGGTGTTAATTAACCTGTTGGCAAACGCGAGTAAATATGGCCCGGACGATGCGCCGATCACGATAACCGTCGCTATTCACAAGACATTTCTGCGTGTCAGTGTGCGCGATCTGGGATGTGGAATCCCGGAGCAACAATGCCAATATCTTTTCCGGCATTTTGCCCGTTTAGACTCAGAGAGTCATAGGGATAAGGCCGGCATAGGATTGGGACTTTCTGTTGTCAAAACCATGGTGGAAGCCCAGGGGGGGGAGGTGGGGGTAATGCAAGTCGCAAATGAGGAATGTGCTGTGGAGGGGGCGCAATTTTGGTTCACACTGCGGACTGTGGAGGATGTATGAAGGCATTAGTTGTTGATGATGATCGTGTATTGGCAGATGTGGTAGGATTTACACTGCGTAGGGAAGGTTTTGAAGTGATACAGGCGCATGACGGGTACACAGCAGTGCGCCGTTGGTCAGAATTACAGCCTGATATTGTGATTTTAGACGTCAATCTTCCTAATGGGAATGGTTTTGAAATTTGCCGTCAGATCCGTGAGCGAGCAGATACTCCCATCATTATGCTAACAGTGCGCGATGATGAGGATGATATTGTACATGGGTTAGGCATGGGCGCTGACGATTATGTTACTAAACCTTTTAGTCCCCGGCAGTTAATTGCGCGGGTACAAGCCGTGATCCGGCGCACGGGCAAAATTCCCACACGAGCTATACGGCATATCGGAGTGCTGACTTTGCTTCCTGAGTACCGTCAATTGCAGTGTGAGAACCGGGAGCCGGTACCTCTAACGCGCCTGGAGAATCGTTTGCTTGACTACCTGGTACTCAATGCCGGCCGCGTCTTGAGTTCAGAGATGCTTATCGACTATGTATGGGGTATGGATGGTGGGGACAATGATATGTTGCGACAATTGATCCATCGTCTGCGGAGTAAGATTGCGCAGGCATGCGATAATACGGGCGATGTATTGGCGGCGGCTTATATAGAGACGATTCCCGGTTTGGGATACATCATCCACGCGCCGGCCCAAACAGATAGTTGAGGTGTCGCGTCACAGGTTTATCACAGGTTTATCACAACATTTGTAATCTCCCTTTGTTAGACTTAGAGTGTTTTGAATCTAAAGAACAAAGGAGTTAAATGTTACAGGATATTTTGTTGTTTATCGGGGTCGGGTTTATTGCTCAGATGATCGACGGTGCATTAGGGATGGCTTACGGTGTTAGCTCCACCACGTTTTTATTGGGGGTAGGTGTATTGCCCGCAGTAGCCAGTGCGTGTGTGCATACGTCAGAAATTTTCACCACAGCGGTTTCAGGTTTCTCCCACTTGCAATTTGGTAATATTGATAAACGGTTGTTTACCAAGTTAGTTGTTCCAGGAGTTCTGGGTGGGATTATTGGCGCATATCTGTTAACCCTGGAGCAAATCAGTGCTATCATTAAGCCCTTTGTCTCAACTTACTTATTGGTTATGGGCATAGTGATCCTGTGGAAGTCTTTTCATAAATCCCAAGAACGCGAGGTTACGCGTTTCCTCGTTCCCCTGGGCGTTATCGGTGGTTTTTTTGATGCTATGGGTGGCGGTGGGTGGGGCCCGATTGTAACGACGACCGTTGTCGCGCGCGGGCACAATCCACGCACGACGATTGGATCGGTGAATGCTGCCGAATTTTTTGTCACGTTCGTGCAGGCCATCGTCTTTATCGTTACCATCCCTAACTTACTCACTCAACATTGGCCCGTCATTGTGGGGCTGTTAGTAGGGGGGATGATCGCCGCCCCATTGGCCGCGTTCGGGTGTAAAAAGTTGTCGCCACGCGCGCTAATGACGGTAGTTGGGTTGCTCATTGTGGGATTGAGTATCAGGACGATTTATCTGGCGATTATTTGATGCGCGTTATCGTTATTGGAAGTAGGTGTGTCGCGCGTTTTGAAGTGTGATGCATCTGTTTTTGTTCATTGCCAGTAGTATAAAGGGATACGATTGCACAGAATAGACAGTGTAGAGTCGATGTTAATGGAGTGTGTTTATGACATGGTTCCCCTTATTATTAGCAGATCCTTCTCCATGTTTACGTTGGCTTGTTTTACGTCAGTTGTTTCATAAACCGGAGGATGACCCAGAAGTACAGGAACTGGCAGCGTTAAGGGCTTCCGATCCACTGATTGCACCGCTCTTGACTGGCCAGGGGCCGGATGGAGCGTGGGTGCGCGGTGATTGGGTCTGGCATGGAGATAGACAGCGAATGACGCTCCTGGCTCTGATGCGTTTGGGCTTCTTGGGCTTTGGCCCGGAACATCCGGGCGTACAACGCGGGGCGGAGTATTTGTTCTCGTTGCAGCAGTCTGATGGCGGATGGGGGCTGCCGTCCACCGTAGATGGGCTGACGAACCGGGATGATGAGGGGTATACTATGGTTCCATTGCAAACGGCATTGCCCTTGCGCGCCCTGGCGATGTGTGGTTACGCGACTGACCCTCGCGCCGAACGTGCTTATGAGTGGCTGTTGGCGCAGCGTTTGGAAGACGGGGCGTGGCCCACCGGAATCGCGGGCGGGGGTACGTATGGCTATGTAGCAGGATATCGCAAGATGCCACATTCACGGTGGGGATGCCGCTCGAACACTACCGGCGTGTTGCTCTGTCTGGCCTATCACCCGGAGCGACGATATAGCGAGGCGGCGCGCCGCGCGCTGGACTTGCTGTTAGGGCGCGAGACCAAGGAAGCCTATACGCTAGGGTATGAAGTCACGCGCCTGATCGGGGCGGAACCCACGCGGGGTTTTATGACATTTTATGCCAAGTTTGACCTGGCACTGGTACTCGATATGTGCTGGCGCATCGGGGCTACCCTGGAGGACGCGCGGGTGGCCGATAGCGTCGCGTTTATTAGGGCACAACGTGGGGAGTATGGACTATGGGATGCCCCGCAACCACAAGCCTCGCGCTGGCTCACATTTGACTTGCTGCGCTCGTTGGAAAAATTGGATACCGCGGGTGATTGGGTAAGTGCTGAACCTCGCACGCCGTTTCAGACATATCCGAAGAAGCCGCAACGCTTTTAGGCAAGTCGTAGAAACCTTACTTATCAAAGGGGTGTTTTTTCGTTGGCGGGCGTAGCCCGCCAACGAAAAAACGTACCCAAACCCTCGTTTTTGCCTGGAGCAGATGACAGAAAACAGTAATCGCTCACAAGCCTGAACGGTTATGACGGGAAAAGTGTCAACCGCACGGTTTTTACCTCAAACGGTCTAAAACTTAGGGCGATATTGCTATCTTCAACGGTAAGTTCATCCTGGGTCTCAGATTCCAGCATGTTCGTGGTGTAAGCTGCTGTTACCGGCAGTGTAGTAGATAACACCGCGCGCGTTGCCATACGCTTGGACTCGTACAGGCGCACGATGACGTCATCCGACCCGTCCTCGGCCGGCTTGACCGTCTCGATGATGATGTTGGCGGCGTCCACGGCAAAAAGCGACTGTGTACCGCCATCGCCGGGCACGACTTGCACGGGGATGTTGAGGTCATAGCCCTGGCGCACTACCTCACTATCGGCAAAGCAGGTATTCCACGGGTAGAAGGCGTAGGTGAATTCCTGGATGCCCAAGTCTGCGGTCATATCCGGGGCCAACGCGGACTTGAGTAAAGTCAGGCCGATGGTATTGCCCAACACGTTGACGCCATACTTGCTATCGTTGAGGACTGCAAAGCCGCGATTTTCCTCCGCCAGCGCGCTCCACTTGTGATTGGAGACCTCGAAGCGGTCGGCATCGAAGGGGCGCGAGCGGTGGTTGGGGCGGCGGATGTGACCGAACTGGATTTCGTGGATACCCTCGTTGGCGTAGATGTCCACCGGGAAGGCGACTTTGAGCAACTTGTGGCGTTCCTTCCAGTCAATCTTTGTCTTGAAATCCACGCGACGGCTGCCGCGCCGCATTACAATCTTCTGCGTCATCTCGGAATTGTGTAGGGTGCGGGTCACGCGCAGGACGGCGACCAGTGGCCCGGCAGTTATTATTTCAATCATCGCCGGTGTTTCCAACGCCACGGGAGTCTCTTCGTACATACTATCAATGTCCCAGGCATCGAACCATGTGGGCACGTCTTTGTACATACGGAAGCTGTTGCACGGGCCGGCAGCCAATTCACGCTGCGCTTCCTTGTCGAAAATGCTGGTGATCTGGCCTTTGTCGTCAAACGTCAAACGTAAGACATCATTTTCTAGTAAGGTCGCGGTGGCTTTGATATCGTTACCGGCTGTGGTTGGAGCGGCTGCTTTGAGTGTCGTCCAGCCGGCGGCGGGCACGGTAACTTCGGTATAAACCGTGTCCCCTATCTTCTGCACCGGCAGCGCCGCGCCATCGCTGTCTTGCGCGCCCGTCCATCCCTTGGGCAGGGCGACCAGGACAGTGCGTTCCCACGCGAGTGAGTTGAAGACGGTAAGAGCGTCCTTCTCCTGGGTGAATTGTTTCATTGCTGCATTAGCGACGCCTTGAGCCTCTTTAAGAACCCCGGCGTAAGCTGCCTCCGCTTCTTCATAGACGCGTTGAATGGAAGAGCCGGGCAGAATATCGTGGAACTGGTTGAGCAACACTACCTTCCATGCTTCATCCAGTGTCATCGCGGAGAAGTCGTGCTGTTTGAGTGTCTTTGCAGCGGTAGCCCACAGCTCAGCCTCACGCAGTGCGAGTTCGCACTTGCGATTGCCTTTCTTGGTCTTGGCCTGCGAGGTATACGTGCCCCGGTGTGCCTGGAAGTACAATTCTCCTACGTAACGCACGTCGGGCCAACCACGGGCTTCCTGATCGCGGAAGTAATCCATCGGGTGCGCTATCTTCATCCGGGGCGCGCCCTCCAGGTCTTCCTGGCGGCGCAGGAATTCCAGGTGATTGCGGGTAGGGCCGCCGCCGCCATCGCCAAAGCCAAAGGGGAAGAGGCGTGTGGCGATGCCGTCTTTCTGCACCCGTTCCTTCCAGCGCGTGATGGTGGCATCTGGGAAAGTGTGGGAGTTGTAGTCATTGTGCAGGTGGACATAAACCTCGGATCCGTCAATGCCCTCCCAGACAAAAGTGTTGTGGGGGAATCGCTCGCCGCCGTTATAGGTCCAGAAGATCTTCTGGGTGGAGAAGTATTTCACGCCACAACCGCGCATAATCTGCGGTAACGCGCCGGAATACCCGAAAACATCGGGCAGCCAGAGTAACTCGCTATCTACCCCGAATTCTGCTTTATAGAAACGCTTGCCGTGAATGAATTGGCGGATGAGGGCTTCCCCACCGGAGATATTGGTATCCGGTTCGACCCATGCGCCGCCATCGGGCATAAACTGCCCGCGTTTAGCAGCGGCCTTGATGCGTTTGTAAAGCGCGGGGTAGCGCTGCTGCACCATCCGGTAGAGATGGGGTTGGCTTTGTAGGAACCGATACTCCGGGTATTCTTCCATCAGTGCGAGCTGCGTAGCGAAGGTGCGCCCGTTCTTGCGCTCCGTCTCTTGCAGTGGCCAGAGCCACGCTACATCAATGTGAGAATGTCCGAAAGCGAACATCGTCGGCGCGGTAGAGCCGTTGACACATTCCAGTAAGGGCTTGAGACGCGCGCGCCCCTCGCAAACGGTGGCCAACATCTCTGCGCGCGGCAGTTCAAAGTCTACGATGCGGGTGAAGTCGCGCAATCCCTCGTCAATCTCGGAGACGCGCAGAGAATCCACATCAAGGTGGTTGCGCACCTGGTAGAGGGTTTCCACGTCAATCCACAGTTGATATACATCCTCCTGCCAGATGCCGAAGGTACTAGCTCCGATTTTCGCCTGGGTTGGGGGCGGTTCGGGGACGGCAGCGCGGTCAGGTGGCGTGGGGCCGGAGTGCGCCCGTCGCGTGTGTCCGGCGTAGCTTTCCATCAAGACCCTGTACGTTGTGCCGGGTACACCCTGCATCGTCAGAGTGATCTCGTGGTGTTGGCGATCTACCGCGCCGGCCTCCACACCGTCTACGAAGATGATGCTCTCTGCGCCTGTGTCCATCTTGAGTGCGATGCGCTTGCCGGTGGCAGCTTCGGGCAGCGTCAGTGTGCCCCGGAACCAGCCATATTCCCACTTCGCGCCCCAGGGGGTCCCGGCCGGCATCGGTGTAAACTTATGCGACTGCGCTTCTTCCGGTGTCAGTTGCTCCAGTGTGATAAAACCCTCGAGTGCAACCGCACCCAGGGGAGAGTAAAAATGCTGTGGTAATTCTTCGCGCCAGCGATCGATACGACGTTGCCATTCTTGAGTTATTGCCATATAGAAATCTCCTTAAATTGAATTTACAGCTACTGTTCTTTCATGATATAGTTGGCGGGTATTTTCTCCGTACATGTAGTGCATTTTGACCCATCATTTAATGCTTGAAAAAGCACTACCATAACCGTTGTATTTCGTAAGCATCAAATGCCACGTCAGCACCCACAATAGAGAAACCGTCTACCTGTGCTTGTGCTATAATCAAACGGTCAAATGGATCTCGATGATAAAACGGCAACGAGGCTACTGCTATGATATGATCGGTCTTGATTTGCAGAATCTCGATGCCATTTAGGTCTATTTGATCGGTGATGAATGTCTCAAAGGGTTGGACTAATTGCAGTTTGCCGATACTCAGTTTGATAGCCATTTCCCAGAGGCTGGCCATACTAAGGTAAGATTGATTTGTTGGACTTTCGATGAGCGTACGCGCAGCAATACTCAAGCGCTCACTTCCAGCCGTGAACCATAGAAAGCTATGAGTATCTAGCAGTAATTTCATGGCATATAATCCTCGAAATCCTTGAGGGGTGCATCAAAATCCTCAGATATAGTAATTAAGCCTTTTGCACTACCAAACTTCGGCGTGCGTAAAGGTAGTGTAACGGGCACGAGTTGTACAACTTGGTGTTGATCTTTGATGATGAAGATATTTTCTCCGTTTATGGCGGCATTTATCAAGTCTGTTAGATTTGTCTCTGCCTCCTTTACTTCGATCCGTTGCATAGTTTTCCTTCTTTCAATTAGTTAAAACGTCTTGTTTTCCAATTCACCACCCAGCGTTCCCGGTTGGGAATATAGACGGTGACGGCGACAACTACATCATTATCCGAATAGTCACATACGACGTGTAGGGGCAATTGGACTTTGGTGGGTTCTGGGGAATCATCAAAGGTAATGTTGGTTAGCGTCGGGCCTAAGATCAATACCCGTTTGCGATCGGGATAATGTTCGATGATTTCCCCATTAAAGATAGCATGAACTATGTCTTTGCCGCGTAATCCTTCCTTACACGCCTCATACAAAGCGTGTTTGGAAACGCGCAAGGCCTCACTATATGCTAACAAGCTTTCCGTATCCGTGACGTACATAGTGCCAGCATGCCCCCTGGTCTTTATGTAGGGGGAAGTATAGCGCGAAAAGGGGCAAATGGCAAATTAAAGAAGAGTTAGGAGTTAGGAGTTATCTTACATATTTGCGCATAATTCCCGGCTATTACTTTCATCCATAACCCCTAACACCTAACATTTAACTCCTAATTCCTAATTGTTGAGTGCCACTATTGATAAATGAAAAAAAGTGCTAATAATCATCAAGGAATCTTAATGCAGTCCAAGTGCCACTAAT
>JAFGFI010000341.1 GCA_016931185.1 Anaerolineae bacterium | reverse complement strand
GATTAATTTTATTAAGTTTTGGTTTAAAATCTCTGCGACCTCTGTGTCTCTGCGGTGAGATCTCCAGTTTTTTCAGTGGACTCATTCGTTATGTTCTCGATGCGTTGTTACAAGTAATGGTGCCACATCTTCTGTGATGGCTAACCGGCTATTGCGCCCGGTGCCCTCAAAGATGATGGTGCCATCGTGTAGCGAGGTCAGACGGACATTAACTGTGGCAGTTAAGGCTTCTGCTACTTGGAAATCCATCCCTGCCTTGCTAGGACCGCGTAAGTTGCCGGTGACATCGCGCTGCGCGTGAAGTCGCAGCCGGTAGAGGCAATCACGCACAGTCCACGTGACCGTATCTGCGCCGATGTCCAAGTGTTCAATAACTGCGCCGGTGTAGGTGGCGAAGCGATAAATCGTGCCCTGGTGTAATAGCCCGATGATCATACCCCGGAAGGGAGGGTTGCTCCAGGGGGTCGTGGCTACGGAAGCGACCAGTGAGGTGGAGTTGGCGTCAAAGTGATTGCTTTGTATCCGAACCCAGGCAGAAGGGAATGACTGTCCCCAGCTTTTTTCAAGGTAGCCTTTGCCATCAGTGAACGTTATCGTTTTGTTCTCCAGGGTAAGATTGCCATGAATACTATGATCGAGACTGAGGGCACTATGATAACATTCCATTGTGGGAATCCACATATATGGCCCCATCGTGCCCGGCGCGGGCCAGGATGTTGTATTGTAAAAGGTCAGATCGCCCTTGAGTGCCAGGTCTGGGCCTGGAAGATCGAGTTTTAGGCTGCCCGCCGTGAAGTAGTTGGGGCCAATGCGCGCGTAGAATGTGTTGCGGGCGGCCCAAAATGACGCTAACGGGTAACTGTGGTATATGGTCATGCCGGTTACCCCGTCTAAAACCTGGACAAATGCATGTAGCCCTACACCGCCGGGATTGAGACTCACGCCAGGGTTGATCATATAGCAGTGTGTTTCGGTCTTATCAACCAGCTTGTAATACCAACCCTCGAAAAAAGGCGACTCTGCATACCCCCCATGATACCATTCAGGATGGCGTGCAGTGCGAATAAAATTACCAAGTTTATCAAGATTGAGCATCATGTCCCTCAACTTTCCAGTTCTGTCAATTGGGCAGCGTGTAACAAATCAAAGAAAAAGAGAAATGCACCCTGTATCACGATTCCCCATCCCGTGCCGCGCCAAAAGTTGCCGGGCTTATTTAAATCGTTGTGCTTACCTTTAGTTAGGGTCAGGATGAAGCCGGTAACCACGTAGATAACGTCCAGACCTGTGTTAATCCACAAAAGGCGGCGTAAGTTTGCGCGTTCTTGCGCCTGGGCTTCGGGAGTATGCGCATCGGGGGTAGCAGACTTGCGCTGGCTGCCCTGCATGCCAAAATAAGCCAACCCGGCATTGATCAATCCCCAACCGATGAATTGCCCTCCGAGACCGCGTTGCGCGCGATCCTTTTTTAAGACCCATATCGTGCCGGTGCTGATGCTAAAACCGGCCCAACGCATCAGATTTTCGCTCAATTGGGCGGTGAACTGCCATATATCAAGATTCGGTGTGACCATAGAAACTCCTCATGAAAATCGCAAATTGGTAAATTGTAAAAAACATTTTATAGATTGAGTTTAATCCACGCTTTGATAAAAGGCAAGGGCGGGACGGAGGCCATCAATTGTAGATTCTCCCATACATCACCTTCTTCGTCCAGGAAACGAAAGAGGCGATCAATGGGGTTGTAGTTGAAGAGCGCGGAGAAGATGGGGAGTCCAAGATCCCCGTGATGCGCGAGGTTATACAGTAACATCGCGTCGAAAAGATGATAGCGAGGGGGCGGTTCAGGCAGAGCAAAGGGATGTCCATGCCGGACAAGTGAACGGACGATGGCAGCGGCATCCTGTTGTGTGCGATGAAAGGCAAAGCCCGTGGCCGCTTTGACGCGCCCGCCACGGGTGCCGATGTTGAGTACGCGGTGTCCCGCCCGGCGCGGAAAGGGTTGATCCGTCATAGGGATGATGTCGGCTTCCTCTTCCAGGATAGTGTAGTGGGTTGCTCCTAATACTGTGTTGATGTAAGTTTTCAGGGCGTCAGTATATTCAATTTCGTTCAGGATCTGCGAGGAAAAGAGTGTGTATTCCACCAATGCGCGGGTTGCGGAAAAGGGCAATATATAAAAGAAACGCATCGCGCCATTTTGAGGTGTGCGGAAATCAAACATTGTTACCGTTTGCGGATTGAAAACCGGGGTTGCGGTTTCGATAGTCCATCCTTTGAAATGTTGTTTGACGTCTTGATAATGCCGGGTATCTACCCGGTAAGCGTGGGAGAGGAAGCGACTGTCGAAAACCCAGTCTGAGATGTAGGTCTGAGTATCCGTTGTGACCTGGGCCATTTGCGGGCTGTCTGCGATAGTGTGAACGGTTTCTTGTAAAAAATGGACATTGTGGCGAGATTTGAGCATTTCTTGAGTATGGTGATAGAAGTCAAGACCTCGGACCATCCGGTAGCGGTAAGGGGCAATAGGGAGTGTGAGGTTAAGTGGGTTGCCGGCCTTATCATAGCCGGCAAAAGCGATTTGTTCCCACACGCGATAAGCGATGCTATCGAAGGGCGCGGGTTCTCGCAGCCATGAACACCAGGTGCGGTCGTTCTGGTTTTTGATAACGGGATCGATAATCAACAGGGATTTGTCACACAGGTCGCTTTGGCAGAGGTGATAGGCCAGGCTTAGCCCGGCCATCCCTCCGCCTGCGAAGATAAAGTCATAGCGTTGTTGCATTTTATACTGGCATTACCGGTAATGCTTGATAGTGGCGCGCCACCAAATACCGGGCAGCCGTCGTAACTTGCTCCAGTCACCGACGTACGCGCGGCGGTTGAAATTATCCATCTGGTGGGCCTCAATGTCGGCGAGGATCGCCTGGTAAAGCTCGGCGGCAGCGGCAATGGCAAACCGGCCATCTTGATGAAGAAACGCGACGCCCGGCAGCGATTCTGCGTAGAGGCGTCGCACACGATCGATTTGGAAATGCAAAAAGGCCCGCCAGCGATCATCCACACGCCTGGCAGCCAAATCGTCCTCCGTCAGTTCAAACCGCGCGAGTTCATCTTGCGGGAGATAGAACCGTCCCCTCGCCCAATCTTCGCCCACATCGCGTAGAATGTTGGTAAGTTGTAGCGCTACGCCCAATTTCACCGCGTAGGGGATGGCTTCGGGGCCACTGAAACCGATAATGTGCATAGCCATTAGACCTACGGTAGAGGCTACACCGTAGCAATACTCTGCCAATTCGGCAAAGGTGGTATAGCGCGTTTGGACCAGGTCGCGGGCAACACCGTCGAGCAGTTGTTGGGCGTAAATTTCGGGAATGTTGTAGGTTGCACGCGCATCCGCCCATGCCAGCACAATCAAGTCGCTGTTCAGAAATGGCGCGGTATTTTTAGGACAATCCATAAGCGTGTGTTGGTGCCAGGCGTGGAGTTGTGTGGATTCGTCCATGTGTATGTCATCTACGAGATCATCACTGATCCGGCAGAACGCATAGAGTGCGCGCGCTGCGTTACGTTTGGGGCGCGGTAACAATGCCGAAGCTAAAAAGAAGGTATGGCTGTGGTAGCGGGTAACTTGCGTGCAGTGTTGGTAAGCGCGCGCAAGAATAGCCGCGTCTACCGGTTCGCATGCCTGCTCTGAGGGTAGATGTAGTCCCTGGTAGGCGCGGTTCAAGAGTTGTTGTTCCCAGGTGGATATACTCAAGGGGCCGGCTGCTCCTTCAAGATGCGTTCTTGTACGAGTTTTGCCGAGAGCAGGACTATGGGGAGTCCGGTCCCGGGATGGGTACTTGCGCCGGCGAAATACAGATTCTTGTATTGGCTATGCCGGTTTTGGGGGCGCAAATAGCCAACTTGCATTACATTGTGGCTTAAACCAAAGGTTGCACCCTTGGCTAAGTTCCAGATACGGCGGTAGTCCGGTGGCGTGTAGGTCGCTTCGAACACGATGCGTTCTTTGACATCATCCAGGCCAATTTCCGCCAGACGTTTGAATACCCATTGGCGCGCGCGTTCCTGGAGGGCGGGCCAATCCTGTTGATGTGCAGCGTCAAGATGACCGGTGGGAACCAGTACCATCAGCGCGTCACTATCTTTAGGTGCAAAGTTAGGAACTGTACGCACGGGCGCGTGGATATAGAAGGAGGGTTCCGCCGGCAAGGTGTGAGCTTCAAAGATCTGCGCGAAGGAGGATTGGTATTGGTGATCGGATAGGAAGATATTGTGATGTAATAACTTTTCACTGCGCTCACCTTTGACGCCCCAATAGAACAGGAGCGTGGAAGAGGTATACTTGAGCCGATCCATTTTGGTGGCAGATTTGCCATCAGGATCGGGCAAGAGATCTGTATAGACATAGGGAAGGTCGGCATTGGCAACCATCACATCAGCTTTTAGTTTTTCCCTATTTTCCAGGGTGACACCCACCGCCCGATCGACATCCACGTCGATCTGTTTGACCGGGGCATTGTAATGGAATTTGGCCCCCAATCCTTCCGCGATTCGCGTAAGACTGGTAATAATTGCATACATACCGCCGCGTGGATACCAGACACCTTCAACCATTTCTGTGTATTGAAGCAATGTATACGTCGCCGGGGCATCGAAAGGACTGAGGCCCAGGTACATATTTTGGAAAGAGAGGCCGGCTCTCAGGCGTGCATCTTTAAAATAGCGCGAGGTATCTGTATAGTGTTTGACCAGGGGTTTGAGTTGGAACAGGAGGGGAAGGTTCGCCGGTGTGAAGAAGTCGAAGAGATTATAAAAATTACGGCCCACGAATTTATCAAGTGATTTCGTATAACGTTTGTATCCCTCCGCTAAAAATCGCATCAGCGCCTCAAAGGTGCCAGGTTCAAAGGTCTCTAATTGTTGGTGGAGAGCGTTGAGGTTGCTGCCGAGATCCAGTATGCTGCCGTCATGAAAATGAACGCGATAGGTAGGATCAATGCGCACTAAATCCAAGTGATCTTCCATTCGCTCGCCTAAATCGGCATAGGTTTGGGCAAAAGTGGGGGGCATAAGAAAGAGTGAAGGTCCGGTATCAAAGAAGAAGCCGTCCTGTTCTATGGTGGAAGCGCGCCCACCGGGTTTTTCATTCTTTTCCACTACAGTTACGTCATAACCTGCCCGGGCCAGGCGCGCCGCGCTGGCAATTCCGCCAATACCTGCTCCAATGATAATAGCCGTGCGTGTCATAATACCTCCTTGATGGGAATAAGTGAATAGGCTTTTTTACTTTAGTGCGATTTTGTATTTTGTCAAGAGAGATATGTTGTTATTTTGTTTTGTTTAACCGGTTTTGAGGAGCATGGGTTTAAGTCTTGACTGGAAAATTTCGTCAATATTGTCTAGGATGAGGCTTGTGCGGTCTGCGAAAGGGTGAAGGTGAAAGTGGCGCCTTTACCCGGCGGGCTTTCTACCCAGATGCGCTCATTGTGACCTTCCATTACCATCCGGCAGAAAGCCAATCCCAATCCACTACCACGGCCATCTAATTCACCGGTAACAAATTTTTGGAATAGCCGGTCTTTGAGTTCTGGGGGAATGCCGGGACCGGTGTCGCTAACAGTTACCAGGATTTTCCCGGGAGGGCCGCTTTCCTTACATGCACCAATGTGTATGGTTCCCCCAGAAGGGGTAAACTTGACCGCGTTACCGATTAAGTTTTGTAGTACGCGCCCAATGAGATCTGCATCGGCCCATACTGGAGGGAGATCAGCCGGGATATTATCTTCAATGCGAATTTCTTTTTGTACTGCTTTAAGATTGGCGGTGGTTATTGTATCGGTAACTACATGGTTCAATTCAAAAAGCTCCGGCTTGATGGGCATGCGTCCACTTTCCAGCCGGCTAATGTCCAGGATAGCATTGACTAATCTTAGCATACGCTCGGTGCTGCTCTCGGCTATTTCCAGCATTTGTGCTTGAGCAGGCGTAAGTAAGGCGCCGAGACTTTTATCCAGGAGTTGTAGCGCGCCGTAAATCCCTGTGATGGGACTACGCAGATCGTGGACCATCGTATGGGTCAAATCTTCACGCATCCGTTCTAACAGACGGGTTTCGGTGATGTCTCGCAAGACAATCAGACGACCTAGCAGGTGTTCCTCAGTCAAGACGGGCAGATTGAGCCAGTGCAAGATGCGCGAGCCAATCTGTAATTCTCCATCACGCGTGTTCTGTGGCTCCCCGGTTTTCTCTAAGGCCCCGGGGGGCTGAGTCTGGCGTATTTCCTTCACTATTGCGCGCGCGACGTGAGGCATTGTCTGGCGCAACCAACTGATCGCTTCCCATAAGGTTTTTCCTACCCAGATTTCAGGCGCATCTGTTAGTTCTATGTAGCGTAAAGCTCTGTGATTGATAACCAGGATGCGCAGATCTGTCCCGATGAGGATTACGCCGTCACGGCTGGATTGTACCAGGGCTTTCAGGCGGCCCCGTTCTTCTAGTACCGCGTTGAATAGCCGCGTGTTTTGAATTGCTGCGGCTGCTTGGACTGCAATTGCCATCATCAAGTTGGCCTCTTGTTGTGAGAATTCGTGCTGAGTTGCGTAATTGCAAGCGATCAGCAGCCCGTGGATCGGCTCTTCGTGGAATATTTGCTGGTAGGAGTAAAGGGGCGCCCAAATTTGAGAGCCGGCTTGCGCACACAACATAGGAATTTGAGAAGCGGCCATAGTTGTGATCTGTTCTTTGGTGATCAATAAAGGTTTATTTCCCTTGATCACCCCTTGCGCCATATCTTGCATCAATTGTTGAAAAGAAATTTCTTTGACATGGTCGGCAGCCGGGCCACCGGTTGTGGCTTTAACAATACGTTGGTTAACCTGGTCCAGAATGACCAGTAAAACCCAGTCGGCATGGAGTGCGCTGACCACGCCATTTACCAGAGTTTGGAGGACTTCATCAAGTTCGTAAGTGCCGATCACGGCGTTGCTGATACGATAGAGGGTCTCCGTTTTGTTGAGCGTCATCCAGAGCCGCTCTTCCATACGGTTGCGTTCCACCAATTCGTTTTGCAGTGTTTCGTAGAGTTGCGCATTTGCCAGTGCCATATTGAGTATTTCGACCAGGGACTCGGCCAGTAAGTGATCGTTGGCGTTAAAGGCCGAGGGCATATCGCTGGCGATGAACAGGAGTCGCTCTACACGCTTGTTTTTCATCAGTGGAATGAGGATTAAGCTGGCGACTGTGGGGAATCCGGGTACAGTGGGAGCGTGTTGTTGGCGGAGATTATCTGTATCTACATCGTTCACTGCCGGAATCATATCCAAATGTTGCGATATCGTGGTGCGAATGGTCTGCGCGAATATACTGTTTGTCAAAGGAATGGGGCCTTTGTGTTGAGGTGGTAGGCGACCCGCGACACTTTCAACCCATAAGTGTGTTTGTGCAGCGTCTGGGACCAGGAATGTGACGAGCGGCCAGCCGGTCAGATTGTGGATAACTGTTACCGCCTGTTCTATCACTTTTTTAGGGCTGCGGATGCGTTGCAGGGCGCGCAGGATTTCATAGAGTGTCACTTGTCGCGCCGTTGTCTGTCGCTGTTCTTCATAAATAAGGGCATTGTGAATCGCAATAGCTATTTGGGGCGCAGCGGCGCGCATAATTTCAGTATCATGGAGTTTGAAGTGTTGCGTGTCCGGGTGGAGCAAAATGATTTCCGCCAGCACAATGCCATTTTCAAGAATAGGGATTCCTAGTACAGACCCTACGGTATTAGCTTGTCCGGAAGATACGTACCATCGTTTGTCCTCAGATACATTTTCGATGCGCGTGATATTCTGGTTGAGAAAAAGCCACCCCGCAAATCCATACTGTAACATTTCTTTGATGTTTTTTTCTTTTTCTTCCGGTGAGAGATTGCGCCTCGTTGACATTTCGAGAGCGAGAATGCTATGTGTGACTTTGCTGGCTTTATTGAATAAGAGAATATCGCCCCTTTCGGCTTGTGTCAGTGTGATTGTGATATTGAGAATGTTTTGCAGAGTGGTTTCCAATGATGGGGTTTCTGCTGTAGCGTGGGCGACCTCTAATAATTCCTCAATTCGCCGTTTTTGAGAAGTGAGCTTCTCTTGTTGTTCCTGGCGTTGGGTAATGTTGCGTAAAATGATAAGTCGGCCTGCACCGTAATCTTGATTGTAAAGCGGGTATACGTGAGCTTCATAGTAGTGGGTTTGTGTGTCACGCGTGATTTCCAGATCTCGACTAGTGGTTATCTCGCAGGGGAACATATCGGTCAATCGTTTGCCCAATATCGTGTCCCCTTGAGGCGCGAGTAGAGTCAGCGCGGCCGAATTTGTGTCTGTAATATAATCATTTAAATCCAGGGCAATAACTGCATCTTCAACAATGCTCATCATCATCATTTTGGAAGCCAGGGGGATGATGTTAAGCAGACGGTAGCGTAATATATTCCCGAGCAGTAGACCTATTCCTATTACTAATCCTATGTGTGTGAAATTTAATTGGGGCAGCGGGAGAATAAAACTGTATATTAAATGACAAAGCCATACTATTAAGGTACTGGTTAAAAGTATGGCAGTTTGTTTACGATAGAGGGGGGGAGCGGTGGCCCGGTAGGATACTAATGAAACCATGCTGCTCGCCGTCACGAGGTAAGAAAATGCGATCTGTACCCAATGCCAGACCCCAAATACGCTATGATTTGGCGTAACAAGAAGAAAGTTTAAGTTTGTAATGGAGTAATCTCGCCATATAAGATGATGCCATTCGTGTGTCATGATCAGCAATGTTGTAAAAGCAGGAAGCACAAAAAGTAGCCGGCGGGGAATAGCCGGGTGCGGCCTTTGTTGTCCGGTATAGTCAAGTACAAAGATATACCACAGTACAGGGGTGAAGGTCGCGCTTACATAGGCCAATTTATACCATAAGCTTTGGATCTCTGTATGATGAGCGATGACTTCTAATGCGTAACTAAAAGTCCAGCCTCCGATAAGGATCAATGTAATGTTGAAATGTTCGACATGGGGGAGGATACGACGTTGCCACGCAAGCGCCACAATTCCCCACGCGATTAAGGTTGTAAGTAGGGGAATAAGTACATAAAGTGTAACCTGTGTCATAATATCTATGATAACACTTTTTACTTTAAAATGCTAGACTTATGCTTCACAGTTTTCTATTTTTTGCAAAAGTGTAACTTAAAAGTTATCTTTTCTACAAGTAGCTGCTCAGGAGCGACATGCTTGAACCTTCCGGGAAGCTAGGACGAGGTTGACACAAGCTAAAAGCAGTATTAAAGCACAATCTCCACTTGAAACAGATGCCCCGTAGCTTCCCGGAAGGTACCCGGCTGAGTCGTTACTTCTAAAATTCGTACCAATCCAGTTTTGCGTGTGTGGATATTTATAAAACATCCCGGTTTTACTCTGTCTCCGATGCCAATGGCAAAATAAAACGAAATGTACTTCCAACATCGACTGTACTTTCCACAGTTACTTGTCCTCCGTGTGCTTCGACAATCTCTTTGACCAATGCCAGCCCCAATCCGGTGCCCCCATAACGGCGCTTGGCGCTACCATCAACCTGATAGAAACGTTCGAAAATACGCGAGAGATTGTCTTTGGGGATGCCAATACCGGTATCTGTAACTTCTACAATCAGGCCGTCGGCTTGCGTCCGCATCCCTATGGTGATACTTCCCCCGGCCGGGGTAAATTTAAGGGCGTTTCCCAATAGATTGTCGAGTACGCGGCGTAAATGTATGGGATCGCCCTGAACGATAGCTTTGGTAATTTCGAGTTTGGCTTTAAGGATAACTTTAGCTTTTGCTGCATTAATCTTGAAGTCCGCCAGTGCATTTTGTGTAAGGGCCACCATATCAGTCGGCTCTTTGCGCAACCGTTGGGATTCGGCTTCTAGGATAGCCGTAAGCTCTTCGACCATGGTGACCAGCATTTTGATGCGCCGGTAGATGATCTCTACCGGTTGTCGTTGTTGGGGCAGCAGTTCTCCCAGGGTGCCATTGTCCAATAGCTCGGCATAGCCGCGCGTAATCGCCAGGGGCGTGCGAAGTTCGTGAGAAACATTTTGAATGAATTGATTCTTTAATTGTTCTAATTCTTGAGAACGTTTAAGTGCGCGTTCCAGTTCACTGGCGCGCGCCTCGATTTCGGCAATGTAGCGGGCATTTTGGATAGCAATGCCTGCCTGGAGGCCAACGGCTTCCAATAAGTCCAGATCGCGCTCGGAAAAGCGCGTGGTTTGCTGGATGCGGAAGAGGGCTAATGCCCCTATAGGTTCTCCACCGGCGAGAATAGGCACGCCGATGCTACTTTGTATTCCTGCCTGTATTAACTCCGGCAAAGCGTCAGAATGGTGATTGTATTCTGCAAACAGAACGGGCTTTTGATATTCAATGAGCTGCCAACATATTCCTTGCTTTTTGGGAGAGCGCATCGCCTCGATCTCGTCGGGAATATTGAAGTAGTAGTGATCTATGAGCAAGTTGCCCTCAGTATTGAGAAGTGCCATCACCCCGGCTTCTGCTCCTGTCAATTCCGCTGCCAATCGCACGACATTGTGCAGGATAGTATCAATATCCAATTCAGCGCTGATGGTGCGTGCAATTTCATTAAGGCGTTGTTCCCGTACCAGGGCCTCTGCCGTTTCGGTGAATAAGCGCACTTTTTCAATGGCGGTAGCCAGTTGTCCGGCCAGCGTGGTTAACAGGCGTTGATCATTTGCTGTAAAGGCATATTCTTGAGTACTCTCCGCATTAATGACCCCGATGACATGTTCATCAACTTGTAAGGGGATACACAACTCTGAATGAATGTTCGGGGTTGTGGCGATATAATTAGGAACCTGGGCGATATCGTTCACTAACCAAGATTGCCCGTCCTGCGCCACGGTTCCTGTAATTCCTTTCCCTAATGGAATCCGCATGGTGCGAATAGCCTCAGATATACCGTGATACGAAGCATGAAAATTTAAAGTTTGTGTAGCTTCATCCAAGAGCATGATACCAAAGTGATCGGGATATAGCGTTTTACCGATAAGTTGCGTTGTGTGTTCGATGAGCGTATTTTCGTTAGTGGTTTCGGCGCCGACAGTAGCGATAGCGTGTAAGATTGTGAGCTCTTTGAGCTGCCGGTTGGCAGCCTCAAAAAGTTCTGCGTTTCGTAAGGCGATAGCCGCCTGATCGGCAAGCAATTCCAATGCGCGTAGTTCGTTGACATTGAAGTTGTGTGGCTTTTTGAAAGAGACATTCATAACTCCGATCACCTGTTGTCCGATCCTCAAGGGTAGCCCGGCAATAGCGCCATCCCAGGGGGAATCGTGAAAGATGGTGTGATCCCTGGCGTCCGCTACGACCAGCCGTTCTCCGCTACGGGCGACGCTGTAGGTAACTCCATGTTCTCGTGGCGTGGTATACGGGCCACTTTGATTCTCGCCTGACCATCGCGCTGCACCAAAACTAAGTCGCTTACCATCATAGAGGAAAATGTGAGTATCGTCAGCATTCGCAATTTTAAGGGCATGATCCATAATCGCTTGTAAAACCTGTTCAGAGTTCAGGCTGGAGGTCGTGGCCAGGCTGGCCTGACGTAAGCTTTCGAGTTCTGCATTACGCTTTTGGATAGCTTCAAAAAGCCGCATATTTTCCAATGTGATAGCAACCTGGCGGGCCAGTGATTCAAAGAAGCGTTGATCGTTTTGGGTGAAAGCTCCTGGTTGATAAGATTGTACCGAGAGCGTGCCCACTAACCGGTTGCGGACAATAAGGGGAACGCCTAACCATGAGCGCGCCCTCTCAACATAGCGTGGTTGTGCCGGGAGATCTTCGGTTTCCAGATCTTTGATAAATAACGTCTGCCGGTTTTGCAATACCCACCCGGTCAGCCCCCCCTTTTCCAGTGTGATGTTGATTTCATTGACGCCGGGCAAAGTGTGTTCACCCTGCATCGCCAGCGGGATAGTAATAGTCTGTGTATCTTCGTCATAAAGGGCCGCAATGAAAAGATCAGGGGCCATCAGGAGTTCCACCTGCTCGTAGAGTTTTCTGAGCAGCGCCCGCGGTTCTGGTATCAGACTGCTGGTAACCAGGGCAGTCTCGTAAAGACCACTAAGGGTATTGGTCTGTTTGCGTAGGGCTTCGACATACTGTGCATTTTGAATAGCTACTGCCAGTTGTGAAGCCAGGGTCTCCAAAACAGCCGCATCGCTCGCGGTCAAACCGTATAGCCGATCGCTTTTGACATCCAAGACGCCGATAACGTTTCCTTTGATTTGCAACGGGACGGCTAGCTCCGCGCAGATCTCTGGCAATGATTGCGAGGGCACAAATGCCTGACATTCTCCTACATCAGATGCCAGTAGCGTTCTTCCGGTCTGCGCTACAGTTCCTGCAACCCCTTGTCCTATCTGTGTGCGGCTGCCCGGATCAAACTCCCCCCCGGTATATCCTCCATAACCGGCGTGGAATACGAGTTCGTCACCTTCTACGAGACCGATTTCTACATTGTACAGGTTGAGGGTTTGTGCGATCAAACGTACAATTTCGGGTAGTAATTCGTCCAGGGTCAGGATCGAGATGACGCGATTCCCTACATCATACAGCGTCGTAAGCTGTTGTGTGTGATGGTGAGCCGCTTCCAGGTGGCGGAGCCGATCTAGTGCGGTCGCAAGTTGCCCGGCAAAAGTGATAAATAACCGCTCATCTTCCTCGGTGAAGGCATGGTCATGGTGGCTCTCGGTGTTGATAACGCCGATGACTTCTCCGCCAATTTTGAGAGGAACGCAGAGTTCCGAGCGCGTTTGCGGATCTATCTGGTAATAGTCAGGATCGCGGGTGACATCCTGGATACGGCGCGCTTGTCCATCCAACGCTACTTTACCAACGATG
This sequence comes from Anaerolineae bacterium, assembly GCA_016931185.1. Lineage (GTDB taxonomy): Bacteria > Chloroflexota > Anaerolineae > B4-G1 > SLSP01 > JAFGFI01. Next base: position 4,570 of record JAFGFI010000341.1, on the reverse strand, counting down.
CCACTATTCAAGGGCATGGTACGTGGGGACGAAACGCCGTTGGATACGTGGTAAGCATTGTGAAGTTTTAATTGTTCGTTGACCGAGTCAATGAGCAGAAGGCCAAAATTATCCGGGTGAAGTGCATCATTAATCAACTGCATACTTCGATCTAAGAGTTCATTTTCTGTCGTCACTTCTGTCCCGGCCACGGCGATGATATGTAATAACTTCAATTCATCCAACTGACGGCGTAATTTTACATCGGTTCTTTGTAGATCACCAACTGTTTGCTCTAAAAAGCTGATTTGGCCGATAAGACGGATGGCACTCCACAACATTATCAGTAGTGCCAGTGTGGTTACTATCATAATGACTTGAGGGATGAAAGGCGTATCGTATTGAGGCAGCAATATGTATAGGACAAGATTAGAAAGGATGAAAGTCGCCAGCGCAATGATGATTAAGATCCATTTAAGCCGTTTTATATTGGTCACGCGTGCTCCAGGGAGTTTTTGTTGCAAGTCTTCTGGTTCAAGCTTCATTATTTTACTCCAAGACGCTCTTCCGTTATTTTATCAAAGAAATATAAAGCTTCTGCGGGAAATCCTAACTCAATCTTATAGCCAATGTTGAGAACCCTATCCTGGGGGATTTGAACACTGTAAGTATAATCACCTGTACGTACATAAATAATCTGGCGGTGACGTGCAAAATCGGGTTCGATGACTTCTACAATCCCTTGTAGACGTAGCATGACTTGTCTATCGTTGTGCCTAAAGCCGCCATTCCCGAGCGGCGCTGCGTCTTCCGGATGGATGCCCAATTGCAGGGCCTGTCCATTGTGAACTTGGTTTGCGACCTTTTGGGGAAGTAATACCCGTGTGTCGCCGACATACAAAAATCCCTCATCCACAATGCCCTCCAGTAAATTCATAGGCGGTGTGCCCAGGAAACCTGCGACAAAAGCATTTGTGGGTTGTTCATATAACTCACGATACGTTCCCTTCTGAATAATAATCCCCTCGCGCATAATGGCGATCTCATCTCCCAACGCAATGGCTTCCACTTGATCATGGGTCACATAGAGGGTCGTGATTTGAAAACGCTGGAGCAATCGCTTGATCTCGACCCGGGTTTGTGTCCGCAGTTTTGCATCCAAATTGGAGAGGGGTTCATCGCAGAGCATGAGTTTGGGCATACGTACCAGCGCGCGCGCAATGGCAACACGCTGCTGTTGTCCTCCTGATAGGGTACCCGGTTTTCGCTTGAGCAACTCTTTAAAACCAATCCCCATAAGTTCCGATGTAGTACGGATACGCTCTTCTGCTTCTGCATCTGGCGACTGGCGCACGATAAAATTGAATTTCAGATTGCCCTTGCCATAGAAATGCGGATATAGCGCGTAATTCTGGAAGATCATACCGATATAGCGATCCTTAGGGGCGACTTCTTTCATGTCCTGATCATCGTAAAAAACGTGTCCGGTGTAATCTGTGATGAGTCCGGCGATAACACGTAACAGCGTACTTTTTCCGCATCCGGATGGCCCTACCACGGTTAGCGTTTTCCCATCAGGAACGACCAAATTTAAGTGATCCAGCGCGTGAATTTTCTGGGCTTGCAGCTCCGGTGAAGTTATATTTCCCGGCATAACGTTAGAGATGGGGTTGTCTCGCGTAGAGTAAACTTTTGTAACATCTTGTAGACGTATTGTCGCCATATTTTTCTCCTGGTATACGTTTTACCGGGATGCGCGTACTACTGTTCTTTCAAAATAGAAAGGCACTACATAACTGACAATTTTTTCGGGCGGGTAACACTGCACCCACCCGAAATGAAGTCGTTGAGTATTAGCGGACAACTTATTGAAGCGCTATATTTTAACTGCGCCAGGGATGCAGTGTCTCCATAGTGACATTGTCCCCTAAATTGATAATTTTATTAACATATAATATGCTTCTCTGAAGTCCCTTGATCATAAAGGACAACATTTGTTCGATTTCTTTCGCGCTGAGTGAGTCGGGGTGTTCATCGATCATGAGCTCTGCCCCACTGTAAATGAGAATAATCCGTGACTTGAGATCATTAGCAATCACATGCATCAACACGTTGAGTCGCTCATCATGTTGGGCCAGGGTAAGGCTTTTATCGATCAATTGAACAACAACGCTTACATATTTCTTTGCATGGCGCAGATTTTCGCGTAAATCATTTGTTAATTGGACGGGCGATAAATCTTCATTCTCCCAGGCCTCTGATAGTGGAATGAGTTGTTCCAATGGCGCAATCAGCGCGCGCGTTAGCGTTGTGGGCAATTGGGTCAGATCGGCAAGTGTACCATTTTCCAGGGTTTCCCTTGCCTGCTGGATAGCTATTTTATCAATGTCTGGGAGTTGAGGAGCAAGACGCATTTCCATTTTACCTCCTCGGCTATAAGTTATGATCTTGACGTTCTTATCCTTAGTATAGCTCAATGTTGGATAGGCGTCAATGTTTTGTGATAGTATGTCTTACACAATAACCACGCGTGTACCTGTACCAGGTGGCGCGGTTTCTGTATACGTTGTGTAGGTTGTGATGGGATCCACCCAACGGAAAACCCACCGTGCTGCCTCGTTAGGAACATTAAGACATCCGTGGCTGTGTGGCCGGCCAAAGTCGTTATGCCAATATGTGCCATGAATGGCGATCCCTGACGAAGTAATATATACCGGGAAGGCAATGCCCGGTAAATCGTAATCTTCCCCGGTCATTCGCCGGGTGTAACGTTTGTAGAGTACGCGAAATTCGCCCCGCGGCGTCAATCCCTGGATGCCGGAGGAAACCCGGGTTTGGTAAACAACTTGTTCCTTCTCAAAACACTGTAATGTCTGTTCACCAAGATTAATTTGAATCCATTTATCGGGATGCCCGGGGGATAGAGGCGTGAGTGTAGCCGGTGAGATACGGCGCATGGATGTGGCTGGGACATAAGGCCCTGGACTCCAGGTAATCCCATCCTCCAAACGATACCACCAATGTCCATCTTTATCCGGTTTCGCGGCAATGACCCGGTAAACGGTTCCGTAATAAAGCAATCGTGAGACTTGCGGGCTATCGGGATCCCAATGGGCCTCCGTCATGGGGATACAGACTTCCGCCCAAAAACCCGGCGCCGTGACGTATTTGATGATATGAGTAGCAGGCGTATCTCTGACCGGTTGAATGTACCCACTGTGGACAAATCCCCCCTGTGTTTGATACCAGATGGGATTACTGGGCCAGGGAGCTTCTCCCTTCACCGAGGCATAAAGGGGAATGAGATCATTGCGCCGGTAAACGGCCACACTTTCCGCTTGCGGGTCAGGAGATTTGCGCACTGCCTGGGTCCATTGAATAACCCGTCCTAGGGGTGTGGGGGGAGGCTCAGAAGGGGCCGGCTCTACATTTTGGGCAAGTAACGGTGACTTTGAATGGATGGCAAGTCCGGCTAAAGTCACCCCTGTAAGTTTTAGAAAATCACGACGTGTCAATTGACTCATAGCTCACTTTATTCTCCAATAGGCGATCATAATATCCATTTTATAGTAAAACGTTGTTCAAACTAAATTCATATTATGAGTTGGATTTGCGATAAATGCCGATTTTACAATAAACCTCGAATCCCATCGTATGGTACATCCGCAGCGCATTGGGATAGGTGGTTTGCAATGTGCCAACCCGGTACCCTCTATCACGTGCCTGGTGAAAAGTCTTGACGGTAGTCAACGCGCCTAACCCCTGGCATCGCCACTTGGGATGTGTGCCTAAATTATATAATCCTGCCACGCCCGCGCCTATAAATAAGGAACTCACTGCAACGATGTTCCCATGAATACGTCCCACATAGTGTAACCAGTTTGCATCAGGTCGCAGACTGATATCGGCCAGGGCGTCCAGATAGCTTGCGCTATATGAGATAGGAAAGCACTGCAGCACAAGGTTATACCATTCTTTTAAAGTATCTCGATCTATGACATATTCTAACACAAAAGCGGGGTTTGTGTTTTCGGGGAATTCCAGTTTCAGCAAATCCACCGCCATCCCAATCATGTCGCGGTTGTGGGTAAATCCATATCTTTGTAGATGATATCCCAAATTCTGAGGTGTACTGGTCGGTCCCACCCACCACGAAAGTGACAAGTTTTGCATCTCGAAGGGCATAAGCGCGCGATGGATTCCCTCGTCGATAGCCGCCGGGGAGAAATTTGCCCTGGCAATGCCGTTATTGGTTAACATTGCCGGCCCGGTGATAAACCACAATGGATTCGGACCGGAAATTTTACCGTTGAAGAATTGGGCAAAACTGACGGACTTTTCAATGAGATTATCGTCAATAACGCGCGTTAGCGCTGGTGTGGAAAGATCATTAAATACCTCGGCCATCCTCTCTGCTCCCTTGAAAATAGCGAATTACGAATTACGAATTACGGATTCAGTTTTTCATCCAACTGCTGGTGAACGCACCACGTTAATGATGAATTCCTCTGAAAATAGCGAATAGCGAATTACGAATAACGAATTACGGATTCAATTTTCATCCTACTGCTGGTGAACGCACCGCGTTAAT
>JAFGFI010000340.1 GCA_016931185.1 Anaerolineae bacterium | reverse complement strand
GATTAATTTTATTAAGTTTTGGTTTAAAATCTCTGCGACCTCTGTGTCTCTGCGGTGAGATCTCCAGTTTTTTCAGTGGACTCATTCTATAATAAAATCCCGGCTTTTAGGAAAAAACGGGATTTTATTTACACAATGAAGCAATGGTTCCCCCTTTAATCCTGCGATAAGGTTGCGAGCTGCAATCTCAGCCATTCTATCCCGCGTAGCGACGCTGGCGCTGGCAATGTGGGGAACAATAATACAATTAGGTAGGGTGAGCAACGGATCATCCATCGTGACCGGCTCCGGTTCGGTGACATCCAGCCCCGCAGCCGCCAACTTGCCGTCGTGCAACGCAACATAGAGAGCCTGCGGGTCTACCACCGGCCCTCGCGCAGCATTGATAAGCACTGCCGTCGGTTTGCACTTCGCCAATTCTGCCGTACTGATGAAGTGGTATGTCTCCTCGGTTAAGGGAACGTGAAGCGAAATGAAATCAGACTCTGCGAGCAAAGTATCAAAATCCACCTTAGTTGCGCCGGTTTCCGCGTCATTGCCAGAAACATATTCATCGTAGAACATTACGCGCATATCAAACCCGCATGCGCGGCGCGCCATCGCTTTGCCAATTCGCCCATAGCCAATAATACCTAGCGTCGCACCGTGGATGTCTTGTCCTAGCAACGTCCTCGGCCCCCATGTTTTCCATTTCCCTGCGCGAATATAGTCTACACCTTCAACAACTCGCCGCGCGGCTGCCATCAACAACGTGAAGGCAAAGTCGGCAGTGGTATCGGTTAGAACATCGGGTGTATTCCCCACGAAAATTCCCCGCGTGGTGCAGATATCCACATCAATATTATTAAATCCCACAGCATAATTGCTCACCACACGTAGCCTCGGTGACGCAACCAACACCTTGTCATCAATACGCTCGGTAAGCAGACAGAGTAATCCTTCAACGTTCTGTACTTTTTCAAGTAAAATCTCGCGGGGAACAGGCAATTCCTCCTCCCAAACTTCCGCGTCACATGCTTCGCGTACCAAGGATAATCCTTTCTCTGGGATGTTGCGTGTGACATAGACTTTAGGTTTCATTTATAACTCCTTTCGCGGTAAAGTTACTGAACCTTGCTGTAAGATTCAGAACCCTTGCTCTAAAAATTGTCGAATCCTACCAAATCTATCTTGATTTGCGTGGGACAACTTCCACTTGGACGAATATCGTCTGTGGGGAACAGGTCGCCAAATTCAGCATCAGGCGCAATATCCTTCTTCAAAATCACCTGAATTTCCGTGAGAAGACTAACCCCTTCCACTTTACTGCATCGTAGTGACAGATAATTACGAGCTTCAGAGCCAAATTCACGTGCGAACAGATCTAGTAATTCATTGCGGTTAACCGTACTGCCGGCCTGGTTAGCAACGTAATCATCAAAAGCGGTCTGCGAAAATAATTCAGTCAGATGATTACTGAGTGCGAAATATGCTTCCGCCGACATCCCAGTACATGTGCCGTGTTTATACCACTCGTGATTTTGTAAACACGAGGCCGTCCCCGGCATAAACGTAGTCAATTCAGTCCACACTGTCTCCGAAAGCGAAAGTTGTGGTAATGCACACCAATCGCTGGCTTGATCTTGCCGGATCACTGCTTTCGTAACGTCACAATACCCCAAAGTGTGATTCGGATCGTCCTCTAAGTTAGGCCACAAACCATGCAACGCAAAGTTGTGAGCATCGTAACGGCTTCCGGATTGTGTCACACATTCCGTTTTGTCCGACTCAGTTTCACAAAAAGCGGGTTGCCAACTAAGTGCAAGCACATAATAATCAAAATCCCCTTCCCCTGTGTCGTTGAACCACGGAGCATCCTCTATATCCTCGGAAGCTGTCGTGGGAACCCGAGTAGGGCGCGCAGTGGAGGTCACCCGCGTCACGGTGGCAATTACCTCTGTAACGGCCTCGTCTGTCGTTCCTAATTCTAGCTCGACTACGGATGTCGCAACCACATCCTCGGCAAAATCGGTCAATTCTTGGGGCAAGGGATTGCCCTGTTGACTTAATAAGGCATTAAGCCCCAATACCAACCCGGCTACAATCAAGCCAATCCAGGCCCAAAGTTTTACATTACGTTGTTTTGACAAAATATCTATTCCCCCAAAGAACAGTTTCTTATTGTATCAAGTCTTCCGTAACTCTATCCAACGATAAGTGTTTCTATATGTAGATAGTATACAACAAACACCACTAATAAAAACTGATATCCATTTTCTCATGCCATTCTAAACTTCCTGGAAGGTTAAGATTGCCCAAGCGATATTCTTAATCTTGGCGTGTATTGCGGAAATAGTGGTCAAGGCTATAATAAATAACCTTACTTATACTATACAGTGAGAGGAAAATATGAATGATTTTGAGTGCTCGTATCCACGATACGCGCGGCAAATGGTCATGTCCTGCATAGGGAAGGAGGGCCAGGCAAAACTCAAGCAAGCACAAGTATTGGTTGTAGGGGCAGGAGGATTAGGTTCTGCTATTTTACTTTACCTGGCAGCGGCAGGTATTGGTACTCTAGGTATAGCAGATAATGATCAGGTTAATATGACCAATCTCAACCGGCAAATCCTTTACACACCTGACGATCTTGGGCGGAGCAAATCTCTGACTGCCGTACAGAGGGTACGGGCACTGAATCCAGATATACGCGCTATTCCTTATGAAGTTCGAGTGTTGCGAGATAACGCCACGGCTATCCTCAAAATCTATGATCTCGTTATAGACGCCAGCGATAATCTGGAGACCAAGGCACTGCTAAATGAACTGTGTGTTGAGGTTGGATTGCCCCTGGTCTGGGGAGCTGTCTCACAATTTGAGGGACAGATGGGGACCTATATGCCCGGTCACGCATGCCGCGCGTGTATTTTCCCGATGGTACCAGAACCCGGGACTTATCCTGCACCAGCAGAACTCGGCATTGTTGGAGCAGTAGCCGGTGTAATTGGCTCATTAGAAGCATTAGAGGCGATCAAAGTTCTACTGGACATCAAAACCCCTCTCATAGATCGAATTTTGCTATGGGATGGATTGAGCAATGCTTTTGATCTCGTCGAAATTGCGCGTAATCCTACATGTCCGATCTGCGGGAACAAGTAGCCATTTCTGATGGCGCATAATTAAAAAATAAGAGGGGAAAAATGAAAATTATATTGGCTATACTCATTGCCTATCTATTAGGTTCTATTCCACCAGGATTATTCTGGGCATGGATAATCAAGCATATTGATGTGCGCCAACATGGAAGCGGAAGAACCGGGGGAACCAATGTCTGGCGCACAGCCGGATTTGGAGCAGCCTTTCTAACCGCGCTCTTCGATTGCCTCAAAGCGGTAGGCAGCATCTTAATTGCACAAGCGTTGGGGGTAAAAGATTGGGGACTGGCACTTGTCGGCACTGCCGTCATTTTAGGGCACAACTACTCACTCTATCTTAAATTTCGCGGTGGCGCAGGCACGGTTGCCAGTATTGGTGTAGCTGCGGCTTTTTGGCCATTGACGTTTCTGATCCTTGTCATCGCAGGTGTTAGCGCAGCGGCGTTGATAGGCCATGCCTCGGTAGCCTCTATCCTTATTGCCCTGTTACTGCCGGTGCTTTTTCTTGTACGCGGAGAGACAGCCTACGCAGTTGCCTTTGGAATTCCCACTATGGTATTAACACTTTGGGCATTACGACCTAACATCCAGCGGCTTATTAAAGGCGAAGAACGTTTCTTACCTGTCTTCTGGGAAAAGCCGCCATTATTGCGAATCTCGCGACATCCAGCACAACAATCCAAAGAAAAAGTGTAGTAAATCCGGCATGGTTCGAGTTAGATTGACACATTTCCCGTTTTTAGCCTGGAAGTGCCAATCTGACAAACAAGGTTTTTGAACCTTGCCGTTTTACTAATACGCTTTTCCAAAAATTGCCATTTCTGTAGCTTCTCGGCCAGTATATACGCATGTCCCTTTTCCACCAGGTTGTTCCAGCGGGATACAACGGATGGTTGCTTTGGTTTCATCCTTGATCGCGGCTTCGTCTGCACTATTTCCGGCCCACCATGCCCGGGCAAAACCCGTCTCTACCACTTCCTTGAGTTCATCGTAAGTATGAACATCTACTGTATGTGCCTCGCGAAAATCCAGCGCTTTTTGGTAAATAGACTGCTGTATAATTGTTAACATTTCAGGCACGGCCTCTTCCAATCCGGACATCGGTACCAACATTTTCCCCTCACGTCCGGGATTATCGCGACGCGCAAGCATTACCTTCTCATTTGCTACATCGCGCGGGCCAATCTCGACGCGCAGGGGTACCCCTCGCATTTCCCAATCGTTGAATTTCCAGCCCGCATTGAAGCCCTCACGGTCATCCAATTCAACACGCGCGACAGAGGCCAACCGTTGTCTAATACCTTCGGCGGCCTCCAACACGGTGGCTCGCTCTTTCTCTTTCCGCCAGATGGGTACAATCACAACCTGGATTGGGGCCAGACGAGGCGGTAATACAAGCCCTTGATCATCCCCATGAGACATTACGACCGCTCCCACCATACGGGTACTTACACCCCACGAGGTGGTCCACGCATGCTGCAACTGGTTGCCCTCATCTAAGAACTTAATATCAAATGCTTTCGCAAAATTCTGTCCCAAGAAGTGGCTAGTGCCCGATTGCAGCGCCTTACCATCCCGCATCATTGCTTCAATTGTATAGCTGGTCACCGCTCCGGCGAATTTCTCACTTTCACTCTTACGCCCAGGTATAACGGGAATCGCAGCTTCTTTAACGGCGAAGTCGGTATAGACATTGAGAATACGTAATGTTTCCTCAATCGCCTCTTCTTTTGTCGCGTGCGCTGTATGGCCTTCCTGCCAGAGAAATTCAGTTGTGCGCAAGAAGAGGCGCGTGCGCATCTCCCACCGCACCACATTGGCCCATTGGTTAATCAACAGTGGCAGATCGCGGTAAGATTGTATCCACTTGGCGTACATATAGCCGATGATCGTCTCCGATGTAGGGCGCACTACAAGGGGCTCCTCTAATTCACTTCCCCCCCCATGCGTAACAACAGCCAATTCAGGCGAAAACCCCTCAACGTGCTGTGCTTCCTTCTGTAAAAAGCTCATTGGGATAAAAAGTGGGAAGTAGGCATTCACGTGCCCGGTTTCTTTAAAACGATGATCCAATTCATCGCGGATACGTTCCCATAGCGTATAACCATAAGGCTTAATGACCATGCATCCCCGCACCGGGGAATAATCGGCCAAATCAGCTTTCTGCACAATTTCAGTATACCATTTTGAGAAATCTTCATTTTGTGAAGTTAAAAAATCTGCCATAACATATCTCCTCCCTTGAAAATAGCGAATTACGAATTACGAATAACGAATTACGGATTCAATTTTCATCCTACTGCTGGTGAACGCACCGCGTTAATGGGGAATTCCTCTGAAAATAG
>JAFGFI010000339.1 GCA_016931185.1 Anaerolineae bacterium | reverse complement strand
TCGCGGTAGCGCGAACCGTGCGTACTTAGCCGCCCGACCCGGAATTGTCCCAGGCGCACGGCTCGAATAAACAGCAACAGCCCGCGCAGTAGTCGGCTGAGACTCATCCTTGATGCCAATACACATCCCACCCCAGGTACGTCTCGAAGGCCTCGGCGAGAACCGCCGCCGAGTGGGAGGCGTTCATCGCTACATGATGCTCGAAGCCGTTTTTGCAAACGTAACGTAACAGTGTCTGTAGCCCCGGTACCTCCACCACCGCCCGGCTGCCGAAGGTATCCAGGGGGTCATTCGTCATCATCCCATCGGCGACATAGGTGCGAATCTTGCCACTAACGTCATCCGTTGAGATGCGGGCAAAGCTCACCGGTCCGGACGGCGCTCGCCCGGCCAGCGCCCCGTATGTATTTTCCCGTCCCAACGTTGTCGCCAGGACGTCGGCATAAGCCATCTCAACATTATCGGCGTAGAAGCTCTTGGGCCAGTTGCCACAGTGGAACAACACACACTTGTCCGGATCATCGGCGTAGTTGTTGTTCCAATCTACCAACGCGCTGGGCGTGCCGGAGGCCAGTTGCAGAGCGTACATCGCGGCAGCGCCGGCAACATCCACCTCGCAGGCGCTGGGCATCAGCTTGTTACCCATCATGCTCATCAGTCCGCAGGCATTGATCCCATAGTTCTGCTGGATCGAGTCCCAACATTGGAAGGCCGTCGCATCTATCTCATTGGCCGTTACCCAATCGTCCAGCACAATGCCCAATTTCGCCATCTTGATCACTGCCGGCGACGGCACGCCGCCGGTCGGGACGTAACCGTTGATTTCGCCCAGCTTGGCTTTAACTTTCGGATCGTCATCGCTCAACTTGTTTACCTTGCCCAATATCTCGGAAAGGTCCACAGTGCATACATGGATACCAGATGCTTGCAGCAGCTTTTCGCTGTAGCGAACCGTGATAAAGGCATTGGGCCGCGTGCCGATTGCGCCCAAGCGCGCATTCTGCAGCCCATTCACCACCCGGCAGACACTGACGAACTTTTCCAGGTCGGCCTTGAAACTATCACCGGTGGGAGCAACGGTATGCAGATCGGTCAGTGAGAAGGGGTAGCCATACTGGCGCAGGTTGTTGCAGACCGAAACCTTGCCGCAGAAAGCATCGCGCCGCCGCTCAATGTTGAACTGGCTGAGGTCGTCAGGATAAGCCTGAACCAAAATAGGCACATGCAAGCCCGAAAGCTTGACGGTATCCGCCACAGCCTTTTCATCGCCAAAGTTGGGTAACACTACCAGAATGCCATCTATTTCATCGGCGTGGGCCTTGAACAAAGCCGCACACTTTTTGGCGTCCTCCCACGTCTCAACGCCGCCCAACTTGGTATCCTCCTCCGCCAGCATAACCGCTTCCATGCCCATTTCGGCGAAAACGGCCAGAATATCCTGCCTGGCCTCGGTCACTAATTTATCGGGGAAAAAGTCACGGTTGCCAACAATAACGGCTAATTGGGTTGTTCTCATTAATATCCTCCTGGAATGATTCAGAATTGAGATTACCAGCCACGACAATAGTCGTGTTTTAATTTCTATCAATAAACGTATATGCCAATAATGACTGAAGATAACTTTAATCTCATCCATGCCTCCTTGTTTGGGCCGATATAAAACCTGCCGAACGCCTATATTTGAACAAGTCGCTCGGCGGTGAAACGATCGGTGATCAACGTATTAATCAACTTGCCCTTCAGTGCGCCACGAATTGCATCGAATTTGCGCGCCCCCCCGGCAATCCCGACGACACGTTTGACCCGCCGTAATTGCTCATGATCCATCCCTGTCACTCGGTCAGCGAGTGGCGTCTGTACAGGATTCCCCTCGGCATCAAAGAACCGGTAGAGAATATCGCCCACCGCGCCATGCCGGCGCAGCCTATCCAGTTCCTCATCCGAAAAAATGTTGCCACTGCTGGCCAGCAGCGGAGAAGGCTCAACCGTGCCAATCCCCACGAGCGCCAGCGTTATGTCACTGAACAAATTTATCACTTCGCGGATTGATGAATCACCCAACATGACTTGACGCACATCCGCCGAATCCACCAACCCGGGGGCCGGCAGGAACGTCACCTTTCCGCGCACCAGTTCTGCTAAACGGCCGGCGAGGTAAGCGGCGTTGACCTTGGCCTGCGGTTCGCCAGCACCGCCTAGAATCTGGATCACCTGGGCCTCAATAGGACGGGGAATTTGATGCATGAACTCTACCATAGCCAGAATCGTGCCGCTCCACGACGAAATGCCAATACATTCCCCGTGATTGAGGGTCGTTTCCAAGTAATAAGCAGCCGCCCTACCCAGGTCACGCGCGACACTTTCATCATCGTCATCGCGGACACAATCAGCTACGACCGCATCATGTAGGCCGAAGGTCGTGATGAGGGTTTCTTCCAGATCGGTATACACTCCTCGCGGTACACTCACTGTGATGCGCACAATCTTCTCCCGCTCCGCGCGCTTGAGCAACCGCGAAACGGTAGATTGGGAAAGATTCAAACGCGCTGCAATCTTCGTCTGCCGCAGGCCTTGTTCGTAATACAACCGGGCCACTCTGGTCATTAACCGTAATTCATCAATGCGTGCCATAGTCCCTCTCTGAAAATAGGCCGCTGAAGCGGCAGTTTAAAGAGGGTATTTTTGCGAGCGGAGTACCGCTCGCAAAAATACCGCTTTATTCCCCGGCCTTTCGGCCGTAAATTTTCATCCAACCGCCGGTGAACACACAGCGTTAGGGTCAAAGGTGGTACGGGCAACTGCCGCTCTCCAGCCCGCATACAGGGCTTCTTGCTGATCGGATGACATCTGCGGCTCGAAGCGGTCGCGCGGTGGCACAAGGCTCTCAATCTCTGTCTCGTCGGCCCACACGCCCACAGTCAAACCGGCCAGGAAAGCCGCGCCAAGTGGCGAGATCTCCGTGGACGTACTGCGCAGCACCGGACAATTGAGGATGTCGGCTTGGAACTGCATCAGGAGATCGTTGCGACTGGCGCCCCCATCCGCCAACAACGTCTGGAGCGGCGCACCGGATTCGCTTTGCATCACATCAAACACATCGCGCACTTGGTAGGCAATAGACTCCAGCGTAGCCCGGGCCAGTTGCCCCGCCCCAGCACCGCGCGTCAACCCCATGATCAAGCCTCGCGCCGCTTCTTTCCAATGCGGTGCACCTAACCCAACAAAGGCAGGGACAAAAACCACACCGCCTGCATCCGCAACGGTGCGCGCCAGCTTCTCAACATCGGGACCAGGATCATCCAGCCCCAACACCTCACCCAGCCATTGCACCGCAGCGCCGGTAGCATAGATATTACCCTCAAGCGCATAGGTCGCTGCCGTATGCGACCCGGTCGCTGTCTCTCGCGCCCAGGCAATGGTGGTCGAAAGGCCCCTCTCTGAACCGACCGGCCGGCTGGTCGGCGTCATCAACGAGGAACCGGTCCCGTAGGTCGCCTTGATACTACCCGGCATAAAGCCCGCCTGTCCATAGAGCGCGGCGTGTGAGTCACCAATCATAGCAGCAATGGGAATACCCCCCGGTAAATCATCCAACGGCGCCGTCTCGCCATAGAGCGCGCCTGATGGTTTGAGCTCCGGCAACGCCGCCACCGGGATGCCAAATATATCCAGTGCCTCATCGTCCCACTTGAGTGTGTGCAGATTGAGCAATTGCGTCCGTGAGGCATTCGTCAGGTCGGTGGCGTGAACTGCGCCGCCCGTCAGGTTCCACAGTACCCAGGCATCCATATTGCCCACACACAGTTCGCCCTGCTCCGCGCGACGGAAACCGTCTTCCGTATGTTCGAGGATCCAACGGAGTTTGCTAGCCGAGAACATCGGATCGACCTGCAAACCGGTGCGCGATCGCAGGAAAGGTTCAAGGTCCTGCATCTTCAGTTGGTTGCAGAACGGCGCACTACGCCGGCATTGCCACACGACACACGGGCCAACCGGTTGCCCCGTCTCACGTTCCCACACCAGGGCAGTCTCACGCTGATTGGTGATCGCGACTGCGGCCAGGTCAGGCGCGTCTAACGCCCTCAAACATTCAGCAATCGCGGCACGAGTGCAGCCCCACACCTCCAGCGCGTCCTGCTCTACCCAACCGGGTTGCGGGTAGTAGATACCCGTCGGTTGTGAACCACGTGCCAGAATGTCACCTGAAGGAGCAACGACCAACACCTTGGTGTTCGTTGTCCCTTGATCAATCGCCAGGATATTCTTGCCCATTATTGTCCTCCTGATTCTCAATAGATCGAAAATCTACATTGAGTCTTTGTGGCTAAAGCCGCTGTTAAAATGTGTTTTTTATTTGCGGGCTGTGCCCGAAAATAAAAAAACTTTCTAATCTATTAACTCAAGTGCGGCGTTGTGGATCCCCTGTGGCGTAAGGCCAAAGTGCTCAAACAAGAACTCCGAAGATCCAGTAGGGGCAAAGACGCCGGGCACACCGAGGATGCGCATCGGTACGGGATAGGTCGTCGCGACGACCTCGGCCACGGCACTGCCGAAACCGCCATAGATCGTGTGCTCTTCCGCCGTGACGATCCTTCCCGTCTCAACGGCTGCCGCGATGATGGCCTCGCGGTCAATGGGCTTAACCGTGGCTATGTTGAGGACGCGCGCCTGTATGCCTTTTTCTTCCAGCAGCGCTGCCGCCGCCAATGCGCGCGGGACCAGCGTCCCACAGGCCGCCAATGTGATGTCATTCCCGTCCCGCAAGCGCACAGCTTTACCCATCTCGAAGCGGTAATCCACATCGTGGACAACGGGCACACCTATACGGCTGAGGCGCAGATACACCGGCCCAATAAAATCGGCCGCAGCGCGAACAGCCTGCTCCGTCTCCAGCGGGTCGGCGGGCACGATGATCATCATATTGGCAATGGCTCGCAGCCACGCGATATCCTCGATGGCGTGATGGGTCCCTCCCAGCGGGCCGTAGGCCAGCCCGGTACTCACCCCGCACAGCTTCACGTTGGTGCCCGTGTAGGCAAGGTCATTCTTGATCTGTTCGAGCGCCCGCCCGGTTAGAAAACAGGCCGCGGCGGCCACGAACGGAATCTTGCCCCCGTTGGCCATGCCAGCCCCCATGCCCACCATGTTCTGTTCGGCGATCCCTACGTTGAACAGCCGATCTGGGAACACTTGGGCAAAGTTGGTCAACTTGGTTGAACTGATAGAATCATTGCAGAGTACAACAATGCGCGGATCCTCGCGCGCAATATTCTCCAAAGTTTTGGCAAATGCTTCGCGACAATCGTGTAACTTATTCATCAAACAGCCCCTTTCAATTCTTCCAACGCGGCGGTTAGCTCTTCCTCCGTTGGTACCCGGTGATGCCAACCGGCGCGATCCTTGATAAACGAAACCCCCTCCCCCTTGTGCGTATGGGCAAGCACGCAGTTGGGTTTGCCAATCTCGAAGGGAATGGCAGAGAAGGCCTGCATGATTTCGGCATGATCGTGCCCATTGATCTCCCGTACCGCCCATCCAAAGGCCCGCCACTTGTCGGCTAAAGGCTCGAGGCCGATGATGCGCTCGGTCCGATCCACCATCTGGAAGCGGTTGCGGTCCACGATGAGCGTCAGATTATCCAACCGGTACTGTGCCGCGGCCATCGCGGCCTCCCAGTTGCTCCCCTCCTGGAGTTCACCATCCCCCGTAAGCACGAATGTCCGCCACGGCGCGCCATCCATCTTAGCCGCCATTGCCGCCCCAACCGCCATCGGCAACCCGTGCCCCAACGCCCCGGTATTCGCCTCGACGCCTGGAACGCGGATATGGGGATGCCCGTTCAGGCGCGAAAGCGGCTGCATAAAGGTCGATAACTCCTCCTCTGGGAAAAAGCCCGCAAAGGCAAGGGTTGTGTAGAGCAAACCTGAGCTGTGCCCTTTGCTCATAAAGAATCGGTCGCGATTGGGATCGCGGGGGTTCTGGGGATCGACATTCAATACACCATTGAGGTATAGCGCAGCCAGAATATCGGCTGAAGAGAGATCGCCACCGGTGTGACCGCCTCCTGCTTCGTAGATCATAATCAAATTGCGCTGTCGAATTTCATAAGCTTTCTTGTGTAGGGTTTGTAAATCGACGGACATTGTAACACTCCCCTGTTTAGCTGAATATTTATTCATATATAAGTATCTAGTCGAAATAATATCATGGAATTTCAGCGATGTCAAGCTCGAAATGCAAGCAGGTGTTTATCAAAGTTTCATAAGTTTACCCCACCTCTGTATTACATAACCATTGAAGCGGATTTTGTAGCTCGCCGCTTTGGCTTGGGATCAGGATGGTAGTTTTTGCGCCTTTGCGTTTCTATGAGGTGGTAGCGACGCAAGATCTTGCGTCGCTACGGATTGTGAATTATCATGGTAGGTGCAACATTGGTCACAGTTACCAGCAGATTGTCGAACGTACTCAACCCTGTTGTATCCGGCGTCGGCCAGGGTTTCGGTGACGCGCGTGGCATTCCCTAGCCCGTCTAGCTCGTAGCGGTAG
>JAFGFI010000338.1 GCA_016931185.1 Anaerolineae bacterium | reverse complement strand
TGTTAATGTACAAGAATCCTGCGCGATTAGTGGCACTTGTGAGCATTAAGCCTGCCCCTATCGCGATTAGTGGCACTCAACAGTTAAGAATTAGGAGTGAGTATCTGATAGTAGTCTTCCCCTTTGCTTATCATTTATCTTATGTGAGGAAATAGTAATGCCACTTGTAAATTTTTCCAATATTCGTACTTATCCGCTGGCTCAACGGCGAAATTTGGTGCATTTGACGGATTTGTTGTCTCCAGGGGTTTCCCCACCGGCATTTGTGTCTGCTGAGTTGGATGAACTTGCAGCGCGCGTGATTGCTGCGCGGCAGGCTGGCCGTCCCGTGATTTGGATGATGGGCGCGCACGTGATCAAATCCGGTTTATCGCGGCTTTTGGTTAACTTGCTCAAGCGCGGCATTATTACACACATTGCCGGAAATGGCGCGGTTTCTATCCATGATTTTGAGCTGGCTCTTATCGGCGAGACCAGCGAAGATGTCGCTACCAGTCTTGAAGATGGCACATTTGGTATGGCCGATGAGACGGGGCGCTTCATGCATCGCGCGATCCAGGAGGGTGTGCGTGACGGGTTAGGTTATGGCGCTGCTATCGGTCGCTTTATCGCCGAGCATCCAGAATTATTTCCTCACCGCGATATCAATGTGTTGTATACAGCGTATACACTCGGTATCCCGGCGACTATTCATATCACGCTTGGCGCGGATATCATTCACCAACATCCTGACGTGGACTTCGCAGCATTGGGGGCGGCCAGCGGCGCGGATTTCCGCCGGTTTGTTACCTCGGTTAGCGACCTGGAAGGCGGCGTTTTTCTTAATTTCGGATCGGCAGTCACCGGACCGGAGGTATTCCTCAAAGCGTTGACGATTGCCCGCAATTTGGGCCATACAGTTGCGCATATCACCACCGCGAACTTTGATTTGCTGCCATTGGGGGATTATCACCGCCCGGTAGGATATGACGATCCACATTATTATTACCGCCCACGTAAAAACATTGTTCTGCGTCCTGTCTCGTTAGGGGGGCATGGGTATCACATTACCGGTGATCATCGTGTGACCATCCCTAATCTGTACCATAAAGTGATGCCGGCATTGGGCGAGCCACGGCAGGACTTCTCGCCGGCGGTCGATGTGAGCGACGAAATGCCCCCTGCACTTCAAGCTCTTATCGCGCGCCAACCGGCTTTGCAGAAGGTATCCACCGATTTGTTGCGTACTTTTCGTCTGTTGTTGCATTGTTTCGCGTCCGGTGGCACACTCTTTCTTTGTGGCAACGGGGGGAGTATGGCTGATGCGCTACACATTTCCGGTGAACTTCTCAAATCCTACACTCGTCGCCGCGCGTTGCCGGAGCGGTTACGCGCCCGCTTATCGACGCAGGCGGACGGTGATATGTTGATCCGCAACCTGGAGCCGGGACTGCACGCAGTAGTGTTGGGTATCAATCCTTCATTAAGTAGTGCGGTTGCCAATGATATGCCCGACCGGGATATTGGCTTTGCCCAGGAGCTTTTAGCTTTGGCCCGCCCAGGTGATGTCTTGTTAAGCATCAGTACTAGCGGTAATGCTCGCAATGTGATCTATGCAGCGCAGACAGCGCGCGCGTTGGGATTAACTGTGGTGGGGATGACGGGCGAGGGTGGCGGGCGTTTGGTGGAGGTGGCGGACATCACGATTCGTGTGCCAGCGGCGCGTACCGACCGCGCGCAAGAGCTGCATCTGCTGTGTTATCACGCGCTGTGCGAGATGTTGGAGGAGGCCATATTCTAAAATGGGAAACACGATGTGTGTGCAATATTTAACTCGCTCCCGTTTGCAGGAAATTCTAGATCGCTGTCCGATGCTCCATATCGGTGTGATCGGGGATTTGGGCTTAGATGCTTACTGGTATGCTGATATGACCCGCTCATTTCTTTCGCGGGAAACCCCTCGTTTCCCCCGCCCCGTGACTCGCGAAGTGTATACGCCTGGTGCAGGAGCTAATGTGGCGGACAATCTCAAGGCGTTAGGTGTGGGGGAGGTTACTGTATTTTCCGTGTTGGGTGAAGATTGGCGTGGCGCGCTGCTGCGCCAGGTGATGGAGGAGCGGAATATCAACGGCGCGCATTTGTTAAGTTCACCGCAGCGGAGTACGACCACGTTTATCAAGCCACTGTTGCAGGGGTATGACTCGCAACAGGAGGACGCACGCCTCGACTTTGAGAACGATACGCCGCTTTCTCTGCCTCTGGAAACCGCGTTGGTGGATGAGGTGACGGCTTCTCTCCCTGACCTGCACGCCCTATTGATCGCCGATCAATTGGAAATCAATGGCATCATTACGGAAACAGTACGCATTGCCCTGAATAATCTCGCTACAATCTATCCTGATAAAGTCTTTGTAGTGGATTCGCGTATCAACATAGGGCTATTTTCACCTATGGTACTCAAACCCAACCGTTATGAAGCTACCGCTGTTATTTATCCTGACCGCGACCCGCGTGAACTTGATCGGGCCGCACTGGCGCAGGTGGGACAAGCGTTATCCCGGCGGACAGAACGCCCTGTGTTTATGACGCTGGGAGCTGAAGGTGCGTTGGCCTGTACGTCGGACGAGATGCACTATCTGTCTGCCGGTCCGGTACAACCTCCCCTTGATCCGGTGGGAGCAGGGGATACCTTTATTGCGGCGTTAGCCACCTCCCTCGCTGCTGGTGCCACACCTTGGGAAGCGGGTACGGTGGCGAATCTGGCCGCTGCTGTTACCGTCGAGAAGTTAGATCAGACTGGCACTGCGTCGCCGGAAGAGATTTTAAAACGGTATGATCTGGCTGGCCAGCATAATGAATCAATCGCCATACGGTTATAAATTCTATGAACTTAAATACGTATCTTACCGAATTTGAAATCTATGTCATCTCAACATTGCGTGCGCTGGCTCCTTGTGCAGGCGCATTGCTCATAAGCCAAAGAGACCAAGTCTTGCTGGAGCGTTACTTTCCGAGTACTGGCAGCCCGGCCCTGGTACCACCGGTCGATGAAAACGCGCTGTGGTATATTTTCTCCGTAACCAAATCCTTCGCCGCCGCGCTGTTGCTCAACCTGGCGACCGAAGGTGTGGTTGGATTGGATGAACCGGTTATCCACTACCTGCCCGATTTCGCGGTTCACGCTGCAATGCGCGACAAAGTCACATTGCGCCATCTTGCCTCGCATACGTCCGGTGTTACTGTCCCTGATGAACCGGCTAGCCTTAACGATTTGGCTTCCGGCTCACTAGATGCCGTGGAGATTATCACAGAGCCGGGTATAGCTTTCAATTACTCACAGCTTGGGATGATCATACTGGAATATGCACTCGAAGTGGCAACTGGCGATGACTTCGGCACACAAATGCGCGCGCGTATCCTTGATCCCCTGGGTTTGCACGATACGCGATACCTTTACGATACTGGTACATCCTTACCCCTACTGCCCATTGAATCCGGTACTTCCATTGCGCCTGAGCGTACGTTTCACGTCACACCTAACCCTGGACGAGCTGGCACCGGTCTCTATACGACGGCGCGCGATCTGCATCGTTTTGGACAGTTTTGGCTCACCAAAGGTAGGTTTGAGGGGCGCACCTATTTCTCATCTGAGTTGCGGCGCGAAGTGTGGACTCATCACGGTACGCGCGAGAGTGATGGCGGGCGTTATGGCTTGCTCTGGTGGCTCTTTGAGGAGGATGGGGGGTATGTGATGTCTGGCGCGGCGCATAGTTTGTGCGCGGTTGTACCAGAGACGCAGGTGGTGGTAACCATACTGCGCAATCACCAAGGCCCCGCGCCTGGCCCT
This sequence comes from Anaerolineae bacterium, assembly GCA_016931185.1. Lineage (GTDB taxonomy): Bacteria > Chloroflexota > Anaerolineae > B4-G1 > SLSP01 > JAFGFI01. Next base: position 2,603 of record JAFGFI010000338.1, on the reverse strand, counting down.
TACAATTACTATGAAGATAAACGTCAAGCGGTGCGTTTTGGAAAAAGTCTGTTAGCACGCACAACTGTCGAGATGTAGCCGCGCTTTCCATAGCGCGTTCTTCATCCTCTAAAATGCGATTGGCGCGCACATGTGAAAAATTGACAATTATCTCGTTCGCTATATACTCATTTTATAAGTATTCATTAACTGAGTATATAATGAGTCCAGCGAACAAACTGCCCCTGACTATCGAATGGAGCTTGCTCGGATTCCTTGCCGAGCGGCCAATGCATGGCTATGAAATCCATCAACGGTTATCCGCAGCCGCGCTTTCTGAAGCCACAGGGTTAAGTGTTGTGTGGCACATCAAACAGAGCCAGCTTTATGCAATACTGGCACGTCTGGAAGAACGGGAGTACATCACTTATACACTGGAACCTCAAGAAACGCGCCCCCCTCGGAAAGTCTATACCCTTACGCCCGATGGGGAGGCTGCGTTTCAGAGTTGGATGAGTACACCCGTGGAACGTGGGCGTGACTTCCGTTTAGAGTTCCTGGCTAAGGTCTATTTTGCGCATCACTATGGAACAGGTATGCTTCACACACTTTTTTCCGCGCAGCGTGCGATGTGCCACACGTGGCGTGTGGAACTTCAAAAGAAGCTGGAGATACAAGAGTTGAATACTTACGAGGCTCTAGTCTACCGGTTCCGTCTGGGGCAGATTCGGGCAATGTTGGATTGGTTGGATGAAAGCGAAGGTGTTTTTTGTGAAGGATTTGTAATTCGCAATTCGCAATTCGTAATTCGTGATTCGTAATTCGCAATTCGTATGCGCTGGAGGGAATGTTATGCGACGAGATAAGATAATTGCAGGAGTGATGGTTGTTTTGTTGCTGGTGGGGCTGGTCGCTTGTCAGCAGGGAAATGCGGCGAAGTCCCAATCTGTGACGGACGCGCTGGGACGTACTGTACACTTTGACACGCCACCGCAACAGATGGTTATCACCGGGCGGGCGAATTTCATGCTTAATGATGCGGTGTATCTGTTCCCCGATGCGCCACAACGAGTGTTAGCGTTGACCCAGGCCACTCAAGCGGCCAGCGCGTTTGTGAATCTGCTGGACCCGGAGGCCGAGGCCAAGACGCGCTTTATGTCCGATGCGGCCGCAGAGGAAGTTGCTGCCGCGCAGCCCGATTTGGTATTGCTCAAGAGCTATATGCAGGATTCGATTGGCAACACACTGGAACAGTTAGATATCCCGGTCGTGTATCTGGATTTTGAAACACCTGAACAGTATGAGCGTGATCTGGCGACATTGGGCCAGCTTTTTGGTGATCCCAAGCGAGCGCAAGAAATGTGGAGTTACTATCAGGATATTCTTGACCGCGTTGCGAAGGGAACGGAGAGTTTGACCGAGGTGCAAAAACCGCGTGTGTTGCTTCTCCAATATACTGATAAGGGTGGGGGTGTAGCTTTCAAGGTTCCACCGGCCAGTTGGATTCAGACGCAGATGGTGACGCTGGCGGGCGGCGTCCCGATCTGGACGGAGACTGCGCAGGGAGGGGGCTGGGTTGTAGTGAACCTGGAGCAGATTGCCGCCTGGAATCCCGATCAGATCTACCTTATCAACTACTTCGGCAGCGCGGTTGAGGTCGTCACACGGTTACAGACGGATCCACAATGGTCGGAACTGCCTGCCGTGCGTGCCGGACAGCTTATTCCCTTTGCCGGTGATTTTCACAGTTGGGATCAGCCTGATACACGCTGGGGATTGGGTCTCTTGTGGTTGGCGCAGCATATCCAACCTGAGTGTTTTGCAGACGTGGATATACAGACTGAAGTTTATCATTTCTTCGAAACTTATTATGGGCTGGATCGCGCCACGATTGACGCGGAAATCGTCTCTTTGCTTTCTGCATCCCAGATGCAGCCGTGACTATGCACCATCGCTGCCGTATCTTGTGGGGCCTGGGGATACTGCTGCTGTTCAGCATCGGGCTATCGGTCTTTATTGGACGCTATCCTTCGCCCTTTTGGATGCCGCCTCGCTTGTTGATTAAGGATACGCTAGCGCAGCGGTTGGTACTTAACCTGCGATTGCCGCGTATTTTAGTCGCGTTGTTGCTAGGAATGTCCCTGGCAGCGACAGGCACAGTGATGCAGATGATCTTTCATAACCCGTTGGTTGAACCGGGTTTTCTGGGGGTCTCACAGGGCGCGGCCTTCGGTGCGGCGCTAAGCATCGTGGCACTGAATGCTTCCGGTCTGGGAATTCAGCTCGCGGCGGGGTGTTTTGGCTGCTTGGGATTGGTTTTTTCTTATCTGCTTGCTACTCGCATCCGCTATGGCGCTTGGACGTTGCGTTTGGTGCTGGCGGGTATAGCGGTGTCCGCGCTGTTTTCGGCGGGTGTGGGCATTCTCAAATACGTTGCCGATCCCCTGACGCAGTTGCCGGAGCTGGTTTTCTGGATGCTGGGCGCGCTGTGGGGAGTGACCTGGCGTGAAGCTCTATCTATCTTGCCAGTGACTGTGATTGCACTGGGACTGTTATGGTTGTTACGTTGGCGTCTCAATCTGCTGGCTCTTGATGATGCGACGGCTCTTTCGTTGGGAACCGCG
>JAFGFI010000337.1 GCA_016931185.1 Anaerolineae bacterium | reverse complement strand
TGTTAATGTACAAGAATCCTGCGCGATTAGTGGCACTTGTGAGCATTAAGCCTGCCCCTATCGCGATTAGTGGCACTCAACATTTAGCACTCTACTGCAGAACATTCCAACTGTGGTGGTTGCAGCACAATATCCCCTTTGAGAATTGCAAAGAATCGTTTTATCTGTTTTGGCAATTCGACAAAGGGATTTTTAACGGTGGGAGATTCAATTTCAGTATACCCCCGCATAGAATGTACCAGGTCCTGGTGCTTAAATTTATAAGTTTCACGCATAACGTTCAGATCGTTGTTTAGCATTGTATCCCTCCTGTTTATAATTGTATTTTTTTACTATTTATAAGAATATTATATACTAAAATATAAAAAATGCAATACCTCGGTAATAATTGGGTCATTTACGAAATGGAATACGGTTATGCTTTGTTTTGGGTTTGCTCTTTATGTTGGTGTGAGGCTGGCCCGGCAGTCAGCGCCAGATAACAGACGAACATAAGGGCGGCAAAAAGCAGGGTGACACCATAAGTACTCAAATGTCCTGTTGGATAGCGTAACCGTACAGCAACGTCATAGAGAATCGCCTTGGGCTGTAGTACCAGATCCCAACTGTTCCAGCGTAAAAACCGTCCCATGTACACACCCATGCCACTTAACCCCAGGACGACGAACACAAAAGCCCAACTGAGCAACACACCTAGCCAGACTTTGACAATTTCTTGCATCAAGCGTAGTGCATAGCTGCCCAATACAATGCCCGTCCAGGCAAAACTGGCTAACAGACCGATATCGTACCATAAAGGAATGTCGGACCGTTCCCGCAGATGCAGGAAATCGGTAACAATGTAGGGTGCATTGGGGAAGAAGGCGATTCCAATTGCGCAGGGGATCAACAGTAGCCACCATTGTCGAGGATGTTTTTGTTGTAACCGTATTGCCCACATACTGCACAAGTAGGGCACCCACGCCAGGAAGAGATTCCATAAGAGAAAGGTAAAAGTCCACATCTTGGATAGATAAACCCGCGTGCCGTAAAGCCCAAAGCATAATAAAGATGACAGTGCTACCGGATAAAAGCCTTGTTGCACTAAAAAGTGGTGGAATTGTGAGAGTGAATTGCGTAAAAACACGTCATATTTATGTTCTAAAGCTTTTTCTTGCATAGGTATATCTCCATATATGTGTGTGTGTCTCTAAACTCCGGTTCAGTATAATCGGTCTTTAAAGATCGTCAAAATCTTCAGAATCTTTCGGGTGGGTGTCACTTTTTCGCGTGGAAGACTACAAATGCGATAGCTCTAACGCCCACCGAATCTTTCCGGAGTTTCTATGCTATAATGGTAGTGTAGCGGTTAGAGGAGCGTTGGTATGATTGAATTACAGGGCTTGACTAAACAATTTGAGACATTGGTCGCCGTCAATGATGTAACGTTAGAGGTGCAAGACGGCGAGGTTCTGGCCCTTTTAGGGCCTAATGGAGCAGGCAAAACGACGACAGTGCGGATGCTATCGGCGGTACTCAAACCTACGTCTGGATGTGCTTGCGTATCCGGCTATGATGTGGTGACGCACAGCCGCGAAGTACGCCGGCATGTGGGTGTGTTGACCGAGGCGCCGGGGTTATATACCCGGATGACGGGCCGTGAATATTTGGATTTCTTCGGGCGGATGCGGAATCTCTCGAAAACGGAACGTGCGGAGCGTATCGCCTATCTGGCGGATTGGTTTCAAATGACATTTGCGCTGGACCGCCGTTTGGGTGAATATTCCAAGGGAATGGCACAAAAAATATCGTTGGTACGTACCCTTTTACATAATCCACCTGTGCTTTTGTTGGATGAGCCAACGTCGGCGATGGACCCACAAAGCGCGCGCCTTGTTCGGGACGCGATTTTGCAGATGCGCGATGATGAAAAGCGTTCTATTATTATCTGTACGCACAATCTTCCCGAAGCTGAAGAACTGTCCGACCGGATCGCTATTATTAGCCAGGGGCGGATTGTGGCGAAAGGGACGGTTGCGGAATTAAAGCAGCGCTTGCTCGGCACGCCCTTGATGGAATTGCGCTTGGTGCAGCCACCCCAAAATGGAGAAGTGCCGCTTATTGAACGTTTTGCGGCGGTAGTGGCGACGGGGGAGCGATGGGTACGTTTCCATACGACCGAACCAGAGGTAACGAATCCCGCGTTGTTGCAGGCATTAGCAGAAGCACGCATCCCTGTAGTAACATTGAGTGAGGTTTCTCAAAGTTTAGAATCGGTTTATTTGCGTGTGGTTGAAGCAGGAGGCGTGTGATGGATAGTGTGGTGTATGATAGGTTTGATCTGTTTAGATTTATGAGGGAGATGTGGGCCGGATTGACACAGGCATTGGTTATTACCCGCCGCGAAATTATTGATACCCTGCGAGATTGGCGGCTGGTGATGCCGATAGTAATTTTGGTCACAGTGTTTCCTTTCCTGGCGAATTTTGCTGCCGTTCGCGGTTTGGATTTTGTCAATCAATATGGAGCCGCGTTAATTGTTGAACGGTTGTTTCCTTTTTTAATGTTGGTGGTGGGATTTTTCCCCAGCTCTTTCTCGTTGGTCATTGCACTAGAGACCTTTGTGGGGGAAAAAGAACGTCGTAGTCTCGAACCTTTGCTCTCAACCCCGTTGACCGACGTACAGATCTATATTGGAAAATTGCTGGCAGCGACGATTCCGCCGGTATTGGGGAGTTATTTAGGGATGGGGGTATATATCTTATTGCTGGGCTTTTCTGTATCTTGGTGGCCGCCTGTTGAGTTATTAGTTATCTCGTTTGTGTTGGCGACTTCCGAGGCGTTAGTGATGGTCACGGCTGCCATTATTGTATCCAGCCAGTCCACCAGTGTCCGTGCCGCTAATTTGCTCGCCAGTTTCATTATCGTTCCCATGGCGTTTTTGCTCCAGGGCGAGGCCAGTCTCCTGCTCTTTGCTAACTACGCGGCCTTATGGTGGATCGCGTTGTTTTTATTGGTTGTCAATGTTTTATTGATCCGTCTGGGACTCCGTCTCTTCGACCGTGAGCATGTATTAGGACGCGATATTGATACCATTTTGAAGAAGATGTGGCTTACGTTCTGGCACGCATTTTTGCCGGTAGGAGGGATCAGGGGACTTTACTTTCGAGAAATCCCACAGTTGTTGCGTAATTTTAAACTTGAGTTGCTGTTTACCGTAGGGGTAGTTATTGTTGGTGCTCTTTGTGTGGGAACCTGGGCAAGTGAAAATTTCACATTGCCGGCGGAACTCCTGGGCTTTACGGATCGACTTGATGTAGAAACGATTCAAAATGCTGCCGCGCAAAGTGGCCTCCTCCCCAGTTTTTCACCGTGGGCCATCTTTGTACATAATGTGCGCTCGTTAGTAGGTGCTGCATTGCTAGGGTTGTTCTCTATGGGGGTGTTGGCCCTGTTAATTTTGATGTTACCTATTGCGATTATTGTGTATATTACCCAGCAAGTCGCGCTATCTGGTTTTGATCCCTGGTTGTTTATTACTGCTTTTGTTCTGCCCCATGGGATTTTGGAGTTGCCTGCGGCGATGATTGCAACTGCGCAAGCCATGCGGATGGGAGATATTATTTTGCGTCCTCCCGAATCAGGAGGGGGCGTTCCGGGGATTATTCGAGAATTTGGACACTTCGTTAAATTGTTTTTGGTGCTGGTGTTACCCCTGCTGTTAGCTGCTGCATGGATCGAGGCCGAAATTACGCCCCAGGTGGCCGTTTATTTCTTCAGCCGGTAAATTGGAACCTGACGGATTTGCGCATTATGTTTTTGTATTCGTTTCGTGAGCAAAGTACGTGTTTCCCCGCACTAATGTAACTAAAGCCACAGGAAAAGGGGTCTTTTTCGCCCTCGGGTGTAGCCCAAAGGCAAAAAAGACCTCTCCTTTAAAAATCCCTTGTGGTCTTTAAGTACCATGTAAACCTGTCAGGTCTGTTTTTATCCTTGATGTTGTATGGATTTTGTAGTAAGGGGCCTGCAAGTTACATGCAAATAGGCGAAGTCACCCTGTGGCGGCAACAAATCCATCACCTCAATGACCTCAAACATTTCATGACCCAGTTCGACAATCTCTCCGACTTGGGGAGCTGTATCTTGGTTAATAATGGCTCCAGAATGTGCTGCTCCTGTGACCACATAGCTTACTTTGTAAATCATTCTCCCCTCCCTATTACATCGTAGTGGCAATATTGCGCACGCGGAGCTTGAATGCCAGGTCACGGGCGATATTGGACATCATTTTGAACCCTACATGGCATTTTTTATCCCACAATGCGATGAGATCATCGCGTTTGATGATCATAATGTCGGCTGTTGAAGAGACACAACGGATGGAGGCTGAACGAGGGCCGGCATCTATCAGCGCCATCTCCCCAAAACTTTGTCCTGCACCGAGGTGGACCAGACTGGTTTCATTTTCTCCTGCTTGAGTGATGACATCAACTTGCCCTGATAAGATGATATACAGCTCATCACTGCGATCTCCTTTTTGAACGATGAGATCTTCCTTGTGAAAAGTGGCGATCTCTCCTAACCTCGCAACCGCCTGAATATCTTCTTTAGCCAACCCTGTTAACAGTTCGACTGCTCTTAGGGTAGATGGTATATCCGTCATAACTTCCTCCTTAATGGATACATAACCAATGCTGTGTTCATTATAAGCTAAATTTGAAACCAGGACAAGCGTTCATTTTAACCCGGGTGTCCGTCAAAGTTTCGCATTTCGCCCGGATGTAGCCGCGCTATCCATAGCGCGTTATCTGTTATCGCCCCCTGTAGCCGCGCTATCCATAGCACGTGGTCTGTTGTCGCCCCTGCCTTGTAAAACTTTTTCTAGCTACCGGACACTTTTTATTAGAGTAACGTATCTACTTCAAAAGTTACACTTTGCGCCGGATTGCGCAGCTAAAGCCGCCGGAAAAGAGGGTATTTTTTGATTTCGAGCGTAGCTCGAAATCAAAAAATACCTGCTTAAAAGCGATTTTAATCGCACAATCCAACCCAATTATGGCTAAATATCTTGCTTTGAAAAAGCGTCCGGTAGTTAGAAACTTTTTTAGTCTCCCACCATTTTATTGCTATCTTGAGTGGATGATTTATAATTTTTTACAGACCTTTTGACTTTTTGGCAGATTATTTCCGAAGTTTTTCAACCATGTGCTTTGCATCAGCGCATATAACCGGCGGAGCAATAAAAACGCGATTGGGAAATCGCGGCTATATCTCAGTCGACGAGTTTCCTGGAAAATTGATGCTGTTGAGGAGGCGAATGTGAATCCTACATATTGGACCGACCAACCTATTCTCAGTACTGCCCAAGATCGTTTTGATTTTTGTGATTACGCGGATGTTCTTTCTCATATTGTTATGACCAGTGCTACCCCCATCACGATAGGGATTTTTGGCCCATGGGGATCTGGAAAGACCAGCTTGATGCGTTTGATTTCCAATAACCTATCCGGGCAACGTACCCTGGGACATCGTAGCACACATATTCTTTGGTTCAACGCCTGGCAGTATGAACGTGATCAAGGCGCAATCTGGCGCTCACTATTACTCCGGGTATTGGATAGTTTGAAAACGCTTGATCTTGTAGCATCCGACGTCGCGCAAATTGACGAATGGGAGGTGCGCCTGTATGCCGATGTAGAACACATCGAGCGTGGATCGTTGCAGGTTGATTGGCCCAAGTTAGGAAAGAGTGCATTGCGTTTAGGATTGTCCCTGGTGCAATCCCCGGCTAATCTGATACAGATATTGACGCGATTGGATGAAAAAGATGGATTTACAGATGGTTTGTTGGAGGCTGTTCGGCGGGAGGAAATTGAGATTTACCGTCGCCAATTACAGCTTTTGGAAGAATTTCAGAGCGGTTTTGAGCATTTAGTTCACGAATATATCTGGCAATATAATGGGTTACTCTTAATTTTTATTGATGATCTAGATCGTTGTTTACCGGATCGGGCGTTGGAAGTGTTGGAAACGATCAAGCTTTTCCTGGATGTCCCCGGCTGTGCGTTTTTTCTCGCGGCAGATCATGAACGTATCGAAAATGTAGTGCGACAACGTTACGGTACACCGCAGGAGGGTGTTGGAGAAAGCTATCTGGAGAAATTGGTACAATTGCCGTTTTATTTGCCACCCCTGGAAGAAGCGCAGATGGAAAGGTTTGTTATCCAGGCAGCTCCTGAACTCTCATCCGAAATCAGCCGGATTTTTGCGCAAGGAATGCCGCCAAATCCGCGTATGGTTAAACGGATGCTCAATATCTTTCGTTTACTAGAAACACTAGCCCGGCGACGGATTGCGCGAGGTAAGATGCTTGAGATCGATTTGGCGCAGTTGGCTAAAATGGTGGTGATCCAGGGACGATATCGCGCGCTGTACCAGGATTTGCTCGAATATCCTAACTTAATCCAAGAACTTGAACTGCGTGCCAGGGGCAAAGAAGAAAAAAACGATGTGTTAATTATTCCTGGTCTGGATGCTATGCCACCTTTGGTAGAGCGTTATATCACTTTGCGGCCTTTGATGCGTGTGTTGCGTATCGGTCCCCCATTTACCAATCTTACCCCGTTAGAAATCAGTAGTTATTTGCACTTGACACTATCGACCGGACTTGAACCTATGAATGAAATAGATCCCAACCAGCGAATATGGGATGACCTGCTTAGCAGCGATCTGACGCGTATTCGCGCTGCCGTCGATCTGATACAGCAGCGTGAGTTGCAAACCGAATATAGTGTGCCCCTGGCTAAACTTATTGAACGAGATCAAGCCTCTACCTTACGCCAACGACTTTCAGCAGCCTGGGCTTTGGGGTATTTGGGGGATCCACGCAATTTTGATGAGGCGGTGACGATCCCTGCCGGTGAATTTTTGTATGGGCGAGAAAACCTCCCCTATTATTTATTATCTTATCGTATTAGCCGTTACCCTGTTACCAATGCCCAGTACGCCGAATTTATTAAGACCCATAGAGATGTTCCCATACCCTATGTGGGGGAAGTATGGGCCAGGCTCTACAATTGGGATCCTGTGCGTCGTACCTATCCTGAGGGGAAGGCAAATTTCCCGGTTGTGCTGGTTACTTGGGAGGAAGCCCAAATGTATTGCGAATGGCGCGGGGGACGATTGCCTACCCAGGAGGAATGGGAACGCGCGGCGCGAGGAACAGATAACCGGATATATCCGTGGGGCGATGAATTCAAGCGAACATGTACAAATACGCGGGAAAGTGGGTTGGGAAGTCCTACGCCAGTAGGAATATTTGGTTGTGGGAAAAGTCCCGCCGGTTTGTTAGATTGTGCCGGCAATGTTTGGGAATGGACAGCCAGTGATTATAACCTGCAGACGAAAGTTATTCGCGGTGGGGCATGGAATTTTTCGCAGGATTCGGCATGTGTTTTCGTCTCAGAACGCAGCCGTCCTGATCATCGCTCCCCTGCTATTGGCTTCCGTGTTGCCTATACAATACCTCAACCCTCTTCTCAGCAACCCGTCAATGCTTGGATTCCGTGAACAATGCGTCATTGATCGATCTGGCGAATTATGTTATCATTACAGGAGATGGTTCAAGTGACCTTTACACTTTATGCCCTATCAAGCGTAAAAGTGTGAAGATAAAAAGCCAGGTTTCTGAACCTTGCCTATTACGGTATTAACCGTTGGTTCACCAGCAGTTGGATAAAAGGTTACGGCCTAAAGGCCGAGGAGTAAAGGGGTGTTTTTGCGGGCGGTACCCCGCCCGCAAAAATACCTCCCTTTAGACTGTCGCTAGCGGTTGAATGAAAACAGGTGCAATGTACTTCAGAAAGTGCGATGCACCATCACCGAGCGGGCAATCTGTCAATTTTAAATCTGTCAATTTTCGATTTTCAAGGGAGGTTGGGTGGATAGTTTAGATTTGGTGAATCGTATTGAGGAGATCATTCTTGATAAACAGGGCGAGGATATTCTCGTCCTTGACTTACGGGAAGTGACAACTATAGCCGATTACTTTATTATTTGTTCTGGCACAAGTTCGCGACAGGTTGATGCTATTTACAATGGTATCCGGGAAGGACTGAAACAATCGGAAGATATCGTAGCATTACATGCGGAAGGTACCTCTAATTCAGGGTGGATTTTGATGGATTATAATGGGGTCATTGTGCATATTTTCAGTCCGGACACGCGAGACTATTACCGTTTGGAAGAACTGTGGAAAAATGCGCGAGTTGTTGTTAGAATTCAGTGATATGAACCGAATGTTTTTTGTTGTGATTCAGGTTTATTTTCTACATAAGTTGTTTCCTGGGGCCTGGTATTGTACCAGGCCCTTGCTTTGTTGACATGCCTTTTTTTGAGAGTATAATTTGACGGGATGGAAAAGAGGGTAAAGCAAGCACAGGGACGTGATTGGCATACCCATTTAAAATGGCTACAACCTGGTTTAGGTATTAAACGCTGGTTGGCCTTGTTAGCTCTAGGTGTAGTCTCCTTAAGTCTGGGGGTAGCCTTTGCACTGCGTTCCCTTTATCCTCTCCCTGCGTACTTTTACTATTTAACTTTGCAATTTTTGCCGCGTCTGGTACGGGCGGGTCTGTTTGTGAGTGTCGGATCTGGGTGTATAGGGGGCGCGCTCTGGGGATTAAATCGAACCTTGTTGGCTCCTTTTGTAGCCGGCCCGGTCTTGGAAGGCGACTATAGCTCAATTCCTGAGGTTCTCTACGATTACCGGCGGCGGGGGCGTGGGCCTAAAATTGTGGTTTTGGGAGGGGGGCATGGGCAGTCTTCTATTTTGCGCGGATTGAAGCACTACACCTCTAATTTGACTGCAATTGTCACCGTGGCTGATGATGGAGGATCGTCCGGCCGTTTGCGCCGTGACCTGGGAATTCTGCCCCCCGGAGATTTTCGGAATTGCATTGCGGCGTTGGCCGACGATGAAGCGTTGGTTACGCGGTTGTTCCAATATCGTTTTGCCAGCGGCGCGGAATTGAGCGGGCATAGTTTTGGTAATCTCTTCATCAGTGCGATGGCTGGCATCACCGGCTCTTTTGAAGATGCATTACAAGAATCAAGTCAAGTGTTGGCCGTTAAAGGGCGGGTTTTTCCCAGCACACTGCAATCTGTGACCCTGTGTGCCGATATAGAGATTCCAAAGGCCGATGGACAAGTCCAATTGCGCCGCGTCTGTGGTGAATCTGAGATTCCAAAATTGCGCGGGCATATCCAACAAGTGAGCCTGGAGCCGACCGGCCCTTTGGCCTATCCCGGCGCCGTCAAAGCCATTTTGGAAGCGGATTTGCTTGTCATCGGCCCTGGAAGCATGTATACCAGTATTCTGCCCAATTTGTTGGTGCCCGAGATTGCGCGGGCCTTGCGCGTTGCCCAAGTGCCAAAAGTATATGTTTGTAACGTCGCTACTCAGATCGGGGAAACAGAAGGCTATACCGCGGCGGCGCATCTGGCAGCACTGGAACGTCATATCGGTAGCGACATTGTGACGGCCGTGATTGTAAATAACCGCCTGCCCGATATACACCTTCCTGATGATGTGGATTGGGTAGTACCCGACCTGAAATCACGCAAAGGATTGCGTGTGATTGCGCGCAATCTGGTAGATGAAACACCTGCCTGGCGGCACGACAGCCGGAAAATAGCCGCCGTATTGGTAGCGTTTTTGCGGAAATAGAGGAATTACCCATTAACCGTCGGTTCACCAGCAGTTGGATGAAAATTTATGGCCTAAAGGCCAAGATATAAAGTGGTATTGTTGCGGGCGGTACTCCGCCCGCAACAATACCCTCTTTTACCT
>JAFGFI010000336.1 GCA_016931185.1 Anaerolineae bacterium | reverse complement strand
GTGGGCAAGGTGGGCTACGAGATCAACTTCAACCGCTATTTTTACGAATACGAGCCGCCGCGCCCTCTGGATAACCATCGCCGCCGACCTGCGAGTCTTGCAGGATGAGATTGTGATCATGCTAGAAAATTTACTTTAGCATAAATTTATGGAGGTCAAGTATGTATACTGCATTACGTGAGAAAACTATTGTTAAAACCGAGGGACTATTAGAAATCCGTGCGCCAGAATTGACCAAGGGCGTGCAGGTTGAAGTCATCGTGTTGGTCCCCCCTCCGGTTAAAACGGCAAACGCCTTGGGATGGCCGGACGGCTTTTTTGACACCTTTGCCGGTAGTTTACCTACGCTATGTGAACCAGAATTTGAAGGCGATTATGAAACCCGCGAGGAGCTATAGAAAATGTACCTGCTTGATACAAACATCTGCATTCGCTTTTTGCGCGATATACACTCTGGTGTAAAACAGCGGATGGCGCAAACACCTTACGCCGACATTGCCCTCTGTTCTATTGTCAAAGCCGAACTCTATTATGGTGCAGAGTACAGTGCTAACCCCGTTCATTCTTTGGAAGTACTTACGGCCTTCACCTCGCATTTTACCAGCTTGCCCTTTGATGATTCCGCTGCCGTACATTATGGGCATATCCGTGCTGATCTTGCCCGACGCGGGATGCTGATTGGCCCTAATGATATGTTCATTGCAGCCATTGCACTAGCAAATCACGTTACACTTATCACCCATAACACACGTGAATTCAGCCGCGTGCCGGGCTTACAATGGGAGGATTGGGAAGTTTGACTATTTATCCCACTTATCCTGCGTACAAGGACTCCGGGGTGCCGTGGTTGGGGGAGATTCCGGTGGGGTGGGAAGTGAAAGCGCTTTGGGCGGTAGCATATCTTCAAAGGAGGCACGATTTACCTTCGCGAGAACGTGTGACTGGATGCCCTCATCACCAAAACCCGTGAGGCCATCGACTGGATAGCGGAGCTTGGGCATTTGTCGCTTACTTGACATTCTTAGTTGCCCCTCAAAGATACTTTCCTATTCGTTCCACGCGCTTTGATAAACTTCTCAAGTTGTATGGAATTCCTGGCAAGATAGCAGGATATGTAAGCTGGAGCCGCTACCAGATTCTTCTTGACCTAGCCGAGGAATTAAAGAACAAGCTCTCCAACTACGGCCCTATTGATGCTATAGCTATACAATCGTATATGTGGGTACTCTCGTACTTGATTGATCCAGACAGCATAGAGATAAGCGAGTATTCTAATGCAATCAATTACGAAGAGGAACTGTCTAAACGCAAGAACGCGACAATTGAGCGGGAACGCATTGGGTTGCAGGGTGAACAATTCATCTTTGAGCGGGAAGTAGAGCAGCTGAAATGTGCGGGTAAAAGTGAACTCGCGACAAGAGTACGACTTGTGGCGATTGAGGATGTGACGTTAGGCTATGACATCCTCTCGTATACACCAGATGCAGAGGAACGTCATATCGAAGTCAAAACGACAACCCGCTCGCCATCCAATGACAACGGTTTCTGGATTTCCAACAACGAGAAAGAGATTGCCGCGCGAGATAGCAAGTGGATGATTTATCGCGTATGGGATATTGACACCACGCCTCGTTACCAAAATCTAGGGAACCTTGTCCAACAGACCAACGCCGAATGGGAATTGGTCCCTGCCACCTGGTATGTGAGACCCAATAGTTTAGGTAACAGGAGCAGCAGATCGAGTTTTGCCAGACCAATGAGCGGAGTAGCATCCGAGACAACTATCACAAGTTGAGTTCCTCAGCCAAACGATCAGCGGCCGCGAACTCGACTTCGAGTTCCTCGGGAGTAAAATCAAGTACAGGAACGCCGTTTTCGGACAGAGTTTCAATAAAGTCCCAGCGAGATAGCCCGGCCAATTGGGCAGCTTGACCAAGGGATAAGATACGTTCTTGGTAGAAGCGCACCGCTAGCAAGCAACGCGCGCGGTCGGACAACATCTTGGGGAAAACACCCCGTGCTTGGAGCGCGCGATATACATCTTACCGTACATACCGCGCGATTTAGGTTAACTATCGGCCCGACATCAGATAGCGCGTGCTAAAACTGGCCCAATCTGAGAAAAAGTAACGGACACCCCACCAAAAAGGATGGACGTCACATTTTCGCAAAAATACGCTTGCGCTTTCAGGGAGCTTGACGTATACTTTGTTGTAGAACCTTACGCATAAACATACTCTGGAGATCCAATGCCGCGAATCTTTGACAATATTGATCAGAAGCTCCTGCCGGCGATACAGCAAACCTTAGCGGTGGCGTACCGCGCGGATTTTTGTGTGGGTTACTTCAATCTGCGCGGCTGGCGGGAGATTGACGCCAACATCCAGGATTGGGCCGGGGGCGAGACCGAGTATCGCTGCCGTCTCCTGGTAGGGATGCAGCGTCGCCCCCAGGATGAGCTGCGCGCCGCCTTCGGGTTCGGCAAGCAGCACGACCGGATGGACAACAAGCGCGTCATCCAACTCAAGAAGGAACTGGCCCAGGAATTCCGCAACCAACTCATCATGGGCGCGCCCACCAACGCAGATGAGGCGGGCCTGCGCCGTCTGGCCGGCCAACTCCGTGCTGGACAACTCGTCGTCAAGCTCTTCCTGCGCCATCCCCTGCACGCCAAACTCTACCTCTTACATCGTGAGGATTTTCATACCCCCATCATCGGCTATTTGGGCAGCAGCAACCTCACCGCTTCTGGCCTGGCAGGACAGGGAGAACTGAACATCGACATCCTGGATCAAGATGCGGCCCGCAAGCTGGCGCGGTGGTTTGAGGATCGCTGGGAGGACCGCTGGTGCATCGACATCTCCCAGGAACTTATCGCCATCATTGATGAGAGCTGGGCCGGGGACAAACTCATTCCCCCTTACTACATCTACCTCAATATGGCCTATCATCTCTCCCGCGAGGCCCGCGCCGGGCTGACCGAGTTCCGTATCCCCGACCAGCTTTACGACCAGATGTTCGACTTCCAGAGCGCGGCGGTCAAGATCGCCGCCCGCCACCTTAACCAGCGGGGGGGCGTACTCATTGGGGACGTGGTCGGCCTGGGCAAGACATTGATGGCCACCGCCGTCGCCAAGATCTTCGAGGAAGACTTCCTGATGGAGAGCCTCATCATCTGCCCCAAGACCCTGGTCAAGATGTGGGAATCCTACCGCGACGAGTATCATCTGCGCGCCAAGGTCCTCTCCATTACCCGGGTACTCCAAGACTTGCCGGAGATGCGGCGCTACCGGCTGGTCGTCATCGACGAGAGCCACAACCTGCGCAACCGCGAGGGCAAGCGCTACCGCATTATCCAGGAGTACATCCAGAAGAACGAAAGCCGCTGCATCCTGCTCTCGGCGACCCCGTACAACAAGACCTATCTCGATCTCTCCGCCCAACTGCGGCTCTTTGTGCCGGAGGACGCCGACCTGGGCATCCGCCCGGAACGGCTGCTGCGCGAGATCGGCGTGCCGGAGTTCAACCAGCGTTACCAGTGCGCGCTCAGTTCCCTGCAAGCTTTTGAGCACAGCGAACAC
Organism: Anaerolineae bacterium; assembly: GCA_016931185.1. Lineage (GTDB taxonomy): Bacteria > Chloroflexota > Anaerolineae > B4-G1 > SLSP01 > JAFGFI01. The sequence goes on along the minus strand of JAFGFI010000336.1, from coordinate 11,108 downwards.
GCCGACGATTGGCGCGAGTTGATGAGCTTGTTTATGGTGCGCCGCACCCGCAGTTTCATCCGCGACAACTACGCGCGGGTGGATGCTGGGGGGCGCAAATACCTGCAATTCAGCGATGGCAACCGCGCCTATTTCCCGGCCCGCCGGCCCAGGACCGCGCGCTTTGCCATCGACGAAGCCAATCCCCAAGATCAGTACGCCCGACTTTACGCGGAGCCGGTGGTGGAGACGCTCAACGCGCTGCATCTGCCGCGCTATGGCCTGGGAAACTATGTGCGCAAGCGGCACAAAGTGGCCCCCACTCCCCAGGAGCAACACATTTTAGACGATCTCTCGCGGGGCGGGCGGCGATTGATGGGCTTTTGCCGCACGAATCTCTTCAAACGCCTGGAAAGCAGCGGGCGTGCCTTTCTGCTGTCCGTCGAGCGCCACATCCTGCGCAACGCCATCTTCATCCACGCCCTGGACTACGGCCTGCCGCTGCCCATCGGCACACAGGGCGCCGAGATGCTGGACACCCGCTTCGAGGATGAGGACGCCGACGCCGCTAACTACGACACAGCTATGCTCTTCGACGATGGGACAGATGCTCCGGTGGATATGGAACAGGATAGTGCAGGACAACTTTCCACGGATGATTTTGAAGCCCAAGCAGCCCGTGTTTACGATCTCTACGCCACGCGCTTCAAAGCCCGCTTTCGCTGGCTGCGCGCCGATCTCTTCTCTCCCACCCTACGCCAGCATCTCCAGGTTGATCTGACGGCCTTATCCGGCATTTTGCGCACCGTCGGCGCGTGGAATGTGGCCCAGGACACCAAACTCAACGCCTTGTACAATCTACTGACCCATACCCACCGGGACGTGAAAGTCCTTATCTTCAGCCAGTTTGCCGATACCGTGCGCTATCTGGAAACGCAGCTTCAGGCCAAGGGCGTGACGCACCTGGCGGGCGTGACGGGCCGCGATGCCGATCCCACTGCGCTGGCGTGGCGGTTTAGCCCCGTCAGCAATAACCGGCGTGAGAAAGTCACTGCCGAGGACGAATACCGCGTCCTCATCGCTACCGACGTACTCAGTGAGGGGCAGAACCTCCAGGATGCCGCCATTGTCGTCAACTACGACCTGCCGTGGGCCATCATCCGCCTCATCCAGCGCGCCGGGCGGGTGGACCGCATCGGGCAACAGGCGGCGGAGATTGTCTGCTATACCTTCTGGCCCACCGAGGGCGTGGAACGCATCATCCGCCTGCGCGAGCGACTGCAGCAGCGACTGCAGCAGAACGCCGAGGTGGTCGGCACTGACGAAGCCTTTTTCGAGGGGGAGGAACAGGGCCAGCCTCTGCTCAACCTCTATAACGAACAATCCGGCATCCTCGATGACGAGCAGGATACCGAGATTGACCTGGTCTCCTACGCCTACCAGATCTGGAAGAACGCCACCGACGCCAACCCGCGCCTCAAAACTATCATTCCCAACCTGCCCCCCGTCATCTACGCGACCAAAGAGCTTCGTAGTAACGGCATTCCTACGAACGAATTCAGTCGTTCTTCTTCTGCTCCCCCAAGTGAACTTGGGACTCCGGGCGAACCTGGGCCGCCAGGCGAACCTGGGCCGCCAGGCGTTCTCGTCTATCTGCGCACAAATGAAGGCAATAGCGCGCTGGCCTGGATGGACCAGGAGGGCAACAGCGTCACCGAATCGCAATTTGCCGTGCTGCGCGCCGCGCAGTGCGCCCTGGATACCCCCGCCCTGCCACGTCAGGAGCGCCATCATGAACTGGTCGCCGCCGCCGTGCAGCACATCGCCACCGAACGCCGCATCTTGGGCGGGCAATTGGGGCGACCCTCTGGGGCGCGCTACAAAGTCTACACGCGGCTCAAGGCCCACGCCGAATATCTGCAAAGCACGCTCTTTGCCGATTCCGCCATGCCGTTGCTCAAAGCCCTCGACCAGGTCTACATGTACCCTTTGCAGGAATCGGCCAAAAACAGCCTCGACCGCCAACTGCGCAGCCACGTCACCGACGAAGCACTGGCCGAACTGTTGGTGACCTTATATGAAGAAAACCGCCTCTGCCTCGTCCAAGAAGAAAAGGATGTGGCGGAGCCGCAGATTATTTGCTCAATAGGACTGGTGAAGGATGAAGGATGAATTCAGAATTCTTAATTCTGTCTTCTGCCTTTGATGCTATAATCATTATAAAAAATGGAGAAGGACAATGGGTGTAACATTAAACGAAATGCTGCCGCAGTTAGAGTCAACCCAAGTAGACATTACTATTCACATCTCGACTAAGCTGAATGTAACCCAGGCCAGTGCTAGACGTAAAGTTAATGTTTTTGTGTTAAGTGAAATAGGAACGGGTCTCGGCGGTGGCGACCCGACCCTGGCCGTTGATAAAGAGCGATTATGTTGGCGCGTGCCGATCATCCTGGCGTTACCCACAGTCGGAAACCTGGGACAGGTTGGAGAGATTGATGTTGACGCCCAAACCGGCGAAATCCTGGCGGACACCGAGTTAATACAAACGATTGCGCACCATGCCGAACGACTATTTGCCGGTTCCACACTATAAACAAAGCGCAGATGGGCAATGTTTACCCGCCTGTGTGCGTATGGTATTAGCCTATCTGGGGCACGATCTCACCGAGAGCAGAATCGCCAGGCTGCTGCGCGCTCGCACCTTTGGCACTCCGGCGTCGAACATCCGCTATGTCGAAACACTTAATGTATCTGTCCAATATGGACCGCTGCCCTTATTTAAACTTCGTACATATCTCCAAAATCACACCCCATGCATCGTATTTGTGCAAGCGGCTGATTTGCCCTACGCTTATGTACCCGGTTTTCACGCATTAGTAGTGATAGGCATAGATGAAGAGATGGTCTATTTAAATGACCCCGCGTTTGAGCCTAATCCGCATGCGGTGCCACTAGACTATTTTATGTTAGCGTGGTCAGAATTTGACTATCAAGCAGCGGTAATAACCGAGCGAAAGGATGAGGGATGAATTCAGAAGGATGAAAAATGAATTCAGAATTCTAGTTACCGGACACTTTTTCACAGCAGGATATTTAGCCGCAATTGGATTGGATTTTGCGACCAAAATCGCTTTTAAGTAGGTATTTTTTGATTTCGAGCTACGTTCGAAATCAAAAAATACCCTCTTTTCCAGCGGCTTTAGCCGCACAATCCGGCTCAAAGTGTAACTTTTGAAGTAGATACGTTACCCTAATAAAAAGTGTCCGGTAGTTAGTTCAGAATTCATCCTTCGTCCTTCATCCTTTATCAAAGAGATATTATGACAACGATTAACATTCCCCGTACTCGCAACGTCTTAAAAACTTTTGACTTTGAAGCCTTGTTCATTGAAGAATTGGGGTGGGATTATGCGGCTGATGCCCGCGTAGAGGTTCGCGTGGATGGAGATACGTTTTGCCTGCACGCCATCGCCGAGAAGCGCGGTGTCGCCGTCTTGCAGTTGGCGAGCGCGGGCGCGGTGCCTATCTACGCCACCCGGCGCAAGATTGAACGCAAGGTGGCCGAACTGTATCACGAACACATCATTATCTACACCGATGCTGAAAAGACCATCCAAATCTGGCAGTGGGTGTGCCGCGAGCCGGGTCACCCGCTGGCCAGCCGTGAACACACCTACACCCCACAGCAAGCAGGCGATGCCCTCATTCAAAAGCTCCAGGCTATCGCGTTCAGTTTGGATGAGGAAGAGGACCTGACGCTGATCGACGTCACCGGGCGGGTGCGGGCGGCGTTTGATGTGCAACGCGCCACTAAAAATTTTTACGACCGCTTCAAAGAAGAGCACGATACCTTTGCCAAGTTCATGCGCGGTATCCCTGAGACGGAGATGCAGCGCTGGTATGTGTCCGTGATGCTCAACCGCTTGATGTTTATTTACTTCATCCAAAAGAAAGGGTTTTTGGATGGCGACACCGGCTATCTGCGCAGCAAACTCGCGCAAAGCCAGGCCCAGGGGAAAGATGGCTATTATCGTGAGTTCCTGTGCCCACTGTTCTTCGAGGGGTTTGCCACACCGGAGACGCGCCGTTCCCCCGAACACCGCGCGCTACTGGGGCAGGTGCCCTATCTCAACGGCGGTATCTTCCAGCCGCACAAAGTGGAACAGCGGTATGGCCGGGCAATCCAGATCGCGGACGCGGCTTTCACGCAGCTTTTCGATTTCTTCGATGGCTACCAATGGCACCTGGACGACCGCCCTTTGCGCGACGACCGGGAGATCAACCCCGATGTGCTAGGCTATATCTTCGAGAAGTACATCAACCAGAAGCAGATGGGCGCGTACTACACGCAAGAGGACATCACCGGCTACATCAGTGAGAACACGATCTTGCCTTTCCTGCTGGACCGTGTTCGCCAGCGCCGCCCCGAGGCTTTCACAGGTGAGGACAGCGTGTGGGCCTTGTTAACCGCAGCCCCCGACCGTTACATTTACGCGGCAGTGCGCAAGGGGTGTGATCTGCCTCTGCCAGATGCAATCGCGGCGGGGGTGGAGGACGTGGCACAGCGCGAGGCGTGGAACACCCCCACCGGCGATGCCTACGCGCTCCCAACCGAGATCTGGCGGGAGACGGTGGCGCGCCGCCAACGCTACACCGAGGTGCGCGCCCAATTGGCCGCCGGTGAGGTAACCGAGGTCAACGACCTGATTACCCTCAACCTGGATATCCAGCAATTTGCCCAGGATGTGCTGGAGAACACCGAGGATGCGGCCTTCCTGCGCGCGTTCTGGCGCGCGATCAACGAAGTCAGCATAATAGATCCGACGTGCGGGTCGGGCGCATTTTTATTTGCTGCGCTCAACATCCTGGAGCCGCTCTACGAAGCGTGCCTGGAGCGCATGGCGGCCTTTGTGCGCGAATTGCCGCCGGACGCTCACTCGCACACCTACAAGGACTTCCGCGAGACACTGGCGCGGGTGGACACCCACCCCAACCAGCGGTATTTTGTACTCAAGTCTATCGTTATCAACAACCTCTACGGCGTGGACATTATGCCGGAGGCGGTCGAGATCGCCAAATTGCGTCTTTTCCTCAAGCTGGTAGCCCAGGTGGACCGCATGGAAGCCATCGAACCGCTGCCCGACATTGACTTCAATATCCGCGCAGGCAATACCCTAGTGGGCTTCGCCACCTATGACGAGGTGGACCGGGCCGTCCACCAGGAAGGCGACCAACTGAAGATGATGGGCTTGATGGAGGGAGAGGATCCGATGGTGGCCATTGACCAGAAGGCACAGGACGTGGACCGCCTCTACCAGCTTTTCCGCCGGCAGCAGACAGACCTGGGCGGCGAGGTGCGCCCGGAGGACAAAGCCGAACTGCGCCGCCGCCTGGACGCCCTCAACGACGAACTGGATCGCTACCTGGCCCAGGAATACGGTGTGGACGCCGACCTGCCCATGGCCCTGCACACCTGGCGCGCAAGCCACCAGCCCTTCCACTGGTTTGTGGAGTTTTACGGCGTACTCAAGGAGAGTGGGTTTGATGTGATTATCGGGAATCCGCCGTATGTGGAGTATCAAAAGGGCAAACAAGAATATGAAGTATTTGATTATGAAACCGAGAGATGTGGGAATTTATATGCTTATATAGTTGAAAGATCCATAAAACTTCAAAATTTATTTGGAAGAGTGGGGGTCATCATTCCTGTTGCTTCTGTATGCACAGGACGCTACCTTACATTGCAGGAAATATTACGTAAATCGGGAGATTTGATTATCAGTAGTTACAACGACCGACCAGGAAAACTTTTTGACGGACTTGAACATATTCGCCTTTCTATAATCTTGTCCAACAAAAAGAGGGAAAAAACTAACATAATTTTCACAACAAAATACAATAAATGGCAAACTATAGCAAGGCCAAGTTTATTTCCCACGCTCGTATATACTCAAGCGAACGACTTCTTACAAGAAGATTCTATCCCCAAAATTCACATTGACTTGGAAGCTAGTATTTTACAGAAACTTAGGTCTCAAAATCGAACTCTTGGCTTATATGTAATCAGAGATGGTAAACATAAAATCCTATATACTCGGAAAGTTAGTGGATTTCTCCAAATATTAGACTTCATTCCTACAATATATGAAGAAGATGGAACTCAACGTGAACCTTCTGAACTCAAAGAACTCGGTTTCAAATCCAAAAAGCAAAGAGACTTGTTTTTGGGACTATTGAACTCTAATCTGTTTTTTTGGTGGACGACTATTTATTCTGATTGTAGAAACTTGAATAAACGGGAAATCTATTCTATACCCTTAGCATTTGAAAGAGTAGCGGATGATTTAGTTGATAGAATTTATGAGCTAACAAGGGATCTAATAAGAGATTTACAAAAAAACTCTAAGATGCAGTCAATGAATTTCGGAGGTAGTGTAGGAAAACTAGAGATCCAGTGTATATATCCCAAATATTCCAAACCCATCATCGACGAAATCGACCATGTGCTGGCCCGACACTACGACTTCACCAACGAGGAACTGGACTTCATCCTCAACTACGACATCAAATACCGGATGGGAGATGAGTTGTTTGAGGACGTAGAAGAAAACGGTGAGTAAGTTATTGCGCCCCGACAAGTCGGGGCGACGGAGAGCGCGAGTCGTGACAACCCGAACGAGTTCGGGGATCCGGGCGGGAATCCAGGCAGGGACAGGAACAGGGCCAGAAAAACCCCGCCTCGAAAGGGAATGGAATCCCCGACTTGTCGGGGCGACGGAGAGCGTGAGCCGTGACAACCCGAACGAGTCCGGGAATCCGGACGGGAATCCGGGCGGAGAAACGGAATTTCCGACTTTCGGGGGCAGAACAAGGAGAAACATGCCAAAACGAGAATTCCATCCACCTCACATCTACACGCAAAACGCCATTTACTTCCTAACAGCCAGCCTCATCAGACATCAACACTTGCTGAACACTGCTGCCAGGCGCGATATACTCCGTGACGTTCTAAAAGCGGCCATTGTGGATTATGACATCCAACTCTATGCCTGGGCCATACTGCCGGATCATTATCATCTGCTCTTACAAACCGGCGACGATACACCACTTTACAAGTTTATCAAACGTCTACACGGCGAAAGCGCCATCCTGTTGAACAAATTAGATAACACGCCAGGGCGAAAAGTCTGGTACCAATATTGGGATCGTTTTCCACGCAATGATAAAGATTTCTGGGCATATTTCAACTATATTCACTTGAATCCCATCAAACACGGATATGTGCAAGTCACCCAAAGTGGATTATGGGTTGAGGGGCAACTTCAACACCTTGCACCTGGTCACACTTTGGATATCCACGAATGTTTGGCGCAATATGCACATACCAGTTATGCCTACTACACACGAGAGTATGGGAAAGCATGGTTTGAAGACATTTGGGCACACTATCCTATTCCGAACTATTTTGAGTATGATGATTTTGAGAATGTTCCTCAACAAGTCGAGGTGCTAAAACCGGATTTGTTGCATCGAGATAAACGGATAGAAAGTATTCCTTTCACAAAACTCCCAGAGCTTATGATACTTGGAGAAAAAGCACCAAAATTCATACAAGCTTTGGGGGATTTACGTTTGCTGGAACGTCCAACCCTGGCCCTTTTCTGTTCCTCTAAAACGCCCGCCAGCATCATCCTGCACGTTCACGACCTAGCACAAAAGTGGCGCGTGGAGGGGCCAACTCTCATCAGCGGCTTTCATTCCCCGGCGGAACAAGAAGCCCTGGCGGTGTTGCTGCGTGGCCCGCAGCCCGTGATTGTCTGTCCCGCGCGCTCACTGGCGCGGATGCGCCTCAAGCCCGAATACAAAGCGCCGTTGGCCGAGGGGCGTTTGCTGCTGCTTTCGCCATTTGCAGAGGCCATCCGCCGCGCTTCCGCCCAAACCGCCACCCAGCGCAACCGCTTCGTCGCCGCGTTGGCCGATCAAATCCTCATCGCCCATGCCCATCCTGGGAGCAAGACAGCGCAGTTGGCGCAAGAGGTGACGGCATGGGGTAAGCGAGTCTTTACACTGGATCATCCGGCAAATGTACACTTACAGTTGCCAGTTTATACCATCGACCTTTAGGCCGCCGCTGTGACAACAAGCAGATAGCTTGAGCAGCTACAAACTAGATTCCGCATGGCAGTTTGAATTGGATTTGTTCACATAAGCGATTATGGCCTGCGCTGCTTATGTAATTCTAATTTAGCCGTGCTATAATCTTGATTTGAAGATAAGATAAATCCCAGGTACAATGTACTTGTTAATGAGAGAAGGCAGATACCGGATACAGGGTTAACGTGCGTGTGCCTGTAAAATGAGGATAAGAGTGCGAACCTTTTATTATGGAGGAACGATATGTTACCGTGGTTTAATATGCAAGATCAGAACCTTGATGATTTAGTGCGGCGGATTCCGAAAGTATTACCGGTGCTGCCGATTCGCAATACTGTGGCGTTTCCTTATATTATGATGCCGTTGGGAGTGGGAATTCCACGTTCCATCCAGTTAATTGAGGATGTAGAGCGTGGCAACCGGTTGGTAGGGTTAATCTCAATGAAAGATCCATCCGTAGAAGTACCGGGATCTGAGGACGTGTATAATACCGGAACCGTTGCCATTATCCACCGCGTTATGCGCGGTGACGATGGTACATTGACCGTCTTTATCCAGGGGCTGGAGCGTTTCCGGATACTGGAATGGGTGACAGAAGAGCCTTATATGAAAGCTCACATCGATCTGGCGCCCGATATTGTGGAACACAGTGTTGTAGAAGAAGCGCTGCGGCGCAGTTTATTGGATGTTGCTTCCCAGTTAGCAGAACTGATTCCCCGGTTCCCGGAAGAAGCCATTCGCTTTATCCAACAATTGGAAGATCCCCGCCTGCTAGTCTACCTCCTGGCCTCCAACATGCAAATTGAAATGAATGACTCTCAAAATCTGTTGGAAATGGATCGCCTGGCGGCGAAGATGGAATACCTGGTCAAAGTCTTGACCCGCGAACTTGAGGTGCGTTCCATCGGGCAACAAATTCAGGAAAAAGCTAAGGAAGAGATCGAGAAGACGCAACGGGAATATTATCTGCGCCAGCAGATGGACGCAATCCGCAAAGAATTGGGCGAAAATGATGAGGGGAAACGCGAAGCGGAGGAATACCGGCAGCAAATTGAAGAGGCCGGGATGACTGAGGAAGCTAAAGAGGAAGCCTTGCGCGAGTTAGCGCGTTTGGAAAAGATGCCCCCGCAAGCGGCGGAATATTGGGTCATCAAAACGTACCTGGATTGGTTGATCGCGCTTCCCTGGCAAGCGATGACCGATGATAATTTGGATATTTCCCACGCGCGCGAGGTACTGGAAGAAGATCACTATGATCTGGAAGATGTGAAGGAGCGTATCCTGGAGTTCCTGGCCGTGCGCAAGCTGCGGATGGAGCGTGAGCTTGAGGATGAAGTGGATTTACAGGGGCGCAAGGTTGAGGGCACGGGTGCTATCCTGGCGTTGATCGGGCCTCCCGGCGTGGGGAAAACCTCACTGGGGCAGTCCATTGCCCGCGCGCTGGGGCGCAAGTTCACACGAATGAGCCTGGGTGGGATGCGGGATGAAGCCGAAATCCGGGGACACCGCCGCACATACATCGGCGCGATGCCGGGCCGCATTATGCAGGCCGTGAAGCGGGCCGAGGTGAAAAATCCCGTCTTTATGTTGGATGAAGTGGACAAGGTAGGGTCGGACTGGCGCGGAGATCCTTCATCCGCCCTATTGGAGGTATTGGATCCGCAGCAGAACCATGCCTTCCGCGATCACTACTTGGATGTAGATTTCGACTTGAGCCAGGTGCTTTTCATCTGCACGGCGAACACTACCGCGACCATCCCCGCGCCCTTGCTGGATCGAATGGAAACCATCCAGGTGGATGGATACACAGAATATGACAAAGTCCACATTGCCGAGCAATACCTGGTGCCGCGCCAGCTCAAAGTAAACGGACTGTTGACCGAGGAGATTGCCTTCCAGGAAGAGGCCATCCGCACCATCATTCGTGACTACACCCGCGAAGCCGGTGTGCGTCAATTGGAGCGCGAAATCGGCAAGGTCTGCCGCAAAGTGGCGATGAAAGTAGCGGAAGCCAGCGAAGATGCCGAAAAAACATTGATGGAAATTGACGCCGAGAAAGCGCGCGAGTTTTTGGGGAAGCGGCGCTATCGCTTTGAGGCCGCGCTGCGGACGGAGAAACCGGGAGTGGCGACAGGGCTGGCCTGGACACCAACCGGGGGTGAAGTCCTTTTTGTGGAAGCAGCAAAGATGCCCGGCGCTGAGGGGACCCTGATCCTTACCGGGTCTTTGGGTGACGTCATGCGCGAGTCTGCGCGGATCGGGTTGAGCTACGTCGAAGCGCACTGGGAAGCGTTGGGGCTGTGTGAAGATAGCTGCAAGGGCAAGATACACCTCCACGTGCCCTCGGGGGCGGTGCCAAAGGATGGCCCTTCGGCGGGGATTACGATGGTGACCGCGCTGGTTTCGCTGCTCTCGCAGCGTCCGGTCCGGGCCGATGTCGGGATGACGGGAGAGATGTCCTTGCAAGGGCAAGTATTGCCCATCGGAGGTCTCAAACTTAAGATCTTGGCAGCGCATCGCGCGGGGCTGAAAACCATCATCATCCCCAAACTTAATGAGATGGACTTGGACGAACTGCCGGAAAAAATCCGCAATGATATGACGTTCATCCTGGTTGAGGATGTGGACGAAGTACTCCAACACGCGCTCGTCCCCGCGCCAGAGCCGGAACCAGAATCGGAGTGTGAGGACGCAGCAGAATCAACAGAAACACCACAGGCAATACCTGAGGCTGTCGCATAGATATATAACCAGGCCAATAAATCGCCCTATTTTTGTCATAGGGCGATTTTTGTATTACAATGAGGGATAGGTGTGTTGCACTTCGGGAAGTGCAACGCACCATCACCGAGGGACAATTTGTCAACTTTAAATTTGCCAATTTGCGATTTTCAAGGGAATTACCCATTAACGCGGTGCGTTCACCAGCAGTAGGATGAAAATTGAATCCGTAATTCGTTATTCGTAATTCG
>JAFGFI010000335.1 GCA_016931185.1 Anaerolineae bacterium | reverse complement strand
AGGAATCAAGGCCAGGGCCAGGCGCGCGGCCTCTTCAATATCGGTAGCATCGGCACGCGGCAATGTGGCAATCGTGTGCAACTCAGACGACGGCGATAACGGTCGATCTACCCACGCTTCGCGCCCAAAGATCACCAGTGCCGCCCGGTCACGCGGCGACTTGTGCGCCAGCGCAGCCTCAACGTAATTCACCTGGGCCTCCCATGCCGACTGCACGCTGGCCGAGCGATCTAACACAAACACCACCGCCAAATCACGCGTGCGGCGCGGCCAACGGAATCCGAACAGCGCAGCGATGAGAAAAAGGATAAGGAGCAGACGCAATACAACGGCAATGGAGAAGAAACGGGAAACATAATGCGTGAGACGTGAGACGTGAAACGTGAAACGGGGGACGTCATGCTCGGTTCTCGGTTCCCGCTTTTTGATTGTCGTTTCTTTTCCCCACCAAAGCCCGGCTTCAAGCAACAGGAGTATCAGAGCTACAACCAACGGCCAACGGCGCAGGTCGCGCCAGCCGGGAGTCGTCTCGGTGATGGAGGGCACAATCTGTCCCGCAATCCGAATGTCGCGGGGACGCACATCGCTTTCCGCAGCATCTAACATAGCAAGCGCGGCGTAACGGGTCACAAAACCGGCAGCGGTCTGCGCTTCAATTTGATATAACCCGGCGCGCGTGGGTAAGGAAGAGAAGGCACGGTCGAGGGCCGGCCCCAGTCCATACCTGGTACCATCGGGAGCCACCAGAGTCGCCGCGGTCGCCTCCGGCGGCAGAGCTGGCTGCCACGGTTCACCGGCAGGATAAGGAACCACAGGTTCAGTTGAAATCTGAGGCAACAACCAGCCGGTCAAATTTGCAGTAAGGATCGGGAAAGCCAGGCGCAACGGAAGATCGGCGTCATGCAAATTGAAAGCCAGACAGGCAACGCGCACATTGGGGCGCGCAATCACCCACAATAGCGGCGCAGCACTGGTTTCTATCAACACTTCCGCGTCCGCCGGTGGTGTATAGTAACGCGCGCGCGCGATATGCACGTCATCCCAATTAACATACTGTAACAGAGCATGGGACCATTTCCCACGCACGACGGCGGTGGGTGTAATGATGTCCCCCGGTATACCGCACAATGTCCCAGCGTCAGGTGCAATGTGCCACTGATTTACCCCAGATAGGGTATCCGTCACCGGACCATCCACGATCCACAGTCCATAAGGGTCATCACGGTACCCTTCCACCGGCTCCGCAGCCATCAAGGGCGTGGTAGCCTGCACTAACGTCACACCCGGCAAGGATTGCAACGCCTGCGTCAAGAAGCGGTTTCCCTGCGTCACCAGGAGAACACGCCCCTGACCGCCCTCCGACAAGGCGACCCAGGCCCTGTTATCCACTTCTAGCGCGTCAGACTCCTCCAGACGCGCCTCAACCCAGGCCGCGACAGAAATATCGGGGAACGTCAAAGGCACATCACCCTCAGCCGGCAATGCCACACTTTCACGCGCGATCAATACACCATCCGCGTACACCGCGAGGGTGCGCGTAGTGGCCGGTCCGGCATTGTATAAACGTGTGAAAAGGGTTAACCGGGTGTCAGTACGCCGCAGCGCAAGCGCTACAATCCCCACGTTCGGCACTGCGTCCCCCACTACGATAACGCGCACTGTGCCGGGCAACGCCGGAAGGTCTTCAGGTATCGCTGCATCCGTAACCAGCAAAGTAGTCGTAGTTGCAGAAGCGAGTCCCGCCGCCAGGGCTGCGGCAGCGGGCCAATTGCCTCCCCCATGATATGGGATGTCATTTGCTAGGGCATCATCAACGACGGCATCCAACACACGCTGTAAGTCGCCCGCATCTCCCCCCTGGAGCAGCAAATGTGGTTCCGGGCCAACCGCAATGAGCGCGACCCGATCCTCGGCCTCCAATGTGGTCGCCAACTCGCGCAGAGCGTGAACTGCCGCGTCAAAGCGGGTTCCCTCTTCCTCAACAAGGCGCGTTTGCATACTGGCAGAGGCATCCAACAACACAATAAGCTGCCCGTGCAGGGCCAATGGCGCGGGTAACGCGGGCCGCACCAAAGCCAACACCAGGGCCAGCAGCACCCACAGTTGCAAGAACAACAACCAGTTACGGCGCAACTTCTGCCAGGGACGGTTAGCGTGCCGGTCAGCCAGCACGGCCTGCCACAATAAGGTACTGGGCACTACCACGTCCCGGCGGCGCAAGCGCAGCATATAAAGCAACAGGATCGGTACTGCCAGCAATAGAGCGAAAAATCCCGAGGGAGCTAAAAAGCGCATGGTCAAAAATTAGAGATTAGAAATTAAAAATGAGAAATGAGAAATTAAATATTCCCGGAAACTAGAACAACTGCATAAATAATTGTCTTAATAAGTATACCAGGCCGGCAATCACACCTATGAAAATAGTAAGGGATAACAGGGCCACAATAAAATTGATCCAGGGTGGGACCTGGCGTTGACCGTGTTGGGTGAGCCGGGAACCGGCATACACGAGAGCGTCAAAACTGCTGATCATACTACCAATGATACCGCCCCATAAAATCACAGAACCGGGCCGGGCAGGTTCCCATCCGACGCGCGGCCCCACCAGTCTTACAATGACCAACATGACAAACATTCCAACCAACGCCCCAACAGATTGGCGGCCCCATTGTTGTTGTGGCACAACCGTGCCAGCAGAGGGAGCTTCAGCGCCAGGTTTCACTTTCTTTGTCACCCTACACCTCCGTTAAATTTACACTTAACATCACATCCATTGTACCCTAAAACCCAAAAATAAGGGGTGTTTTTTCGAATTCGAAAAAACACCCCTTATATTCCCAACCCTAGATACATTAGTATGAAGAACGCGCCATGGAAAGCGCGGCTACAGCTATCAAAAATCAGGCCGTCGCGTGTACCGCGCTGCGATGCTCCCATACCACCAGCAGTGGCACCGCGACACACAATGACGTAAAGGTTTCACTGACCATCCCCACCAACATCACGGCCACAAAGGATTTGATGGACGCCCCGCCGAAGAGCAAGATCGCGATCATCACAAACATCGCGTTCAACTGCGTCGCCAGGGAACGATGAACTGTCTCCATCACACTACGATTCACAATCAAGTCAAACGGCTCGCTACGATGACGGGGGATGTTTTCGCGGATGCGGTCAAAGACCACAATAACATCCTGCACCGAGAAACCGATCACCGTCAACAACGCGGTCAAAAAGAGCGCATCGGCTTCCCAGCCCTGCAAAATGCCCATAAGCGCGTAAAAACCCAATGTCACAATCACATTCACCAACATCGCCACAATCGAAACTACACCGTAACGCAACGGATGGGGAACTTTGCGGAATGAGAACCAGATAAAGGCCAGCACCGCGAGAGAGGCAACCAATACTGCCAGCGCCGCCTGTTGTGCCACTTCGGCCCCCACGGTCGGCTCGACCATATTCCAGTTAGAGAGCGTGCGGTCAATCGCCCCCGCGTTTTCATCTAATGCATCCAGGATTACGCGCACCTCGTCTGTATCCGCAAACCCCGTGCGCACCTGCCACATATTCTCCTCCCCTCCCCCCAGTTGCTGAATAATAGGGCCGGCGTGCCCGTTTTCCACAAATACCTCGCGGATGCTGTCTTCGGTCACCGCTTCCTTAAACTGCAACACGAAGAGCGTCCCCCCACTGAAGTCAATGCTGACACGCAAAGCTTGACCGTCAAACAAAATCGCCGATACCCCCAATGCTATAACGCTCAAAACTACCAATGCCCCGGCAATGGTAAAAAATAGTTTTCGTTTTTGAACAAAGTTAATCATAGCTATCCCCTCTACAATCCCAACAACCAGGATTTACGCTGTATCCCTTCACCGAACAAACCGATCATCACCCGTACCACCGTGCGGGTCACAATGATCGCGGTGAACACGTTGACCACCGTCCCCAACGCCAGCGTAATGGCAAAACCCTTCACCAGGCTGGCAGCAAACGCGCTGCCGAAGATAAAGAGAATCACACAGGTCAACAACGTCGCAAAGTTAGAATCACGCACCGAAGTCCACGCGCGCGCAAATCCCGTCTCCGCCGCCCGGTCCAGGGGACGACCGCGCCGCAACTCCTCTTTCATACGCTCGAATACCAGGATATTGGCATCCACTGCCATACCGGCGGAAAGTAAGAATCCGGCAATACCGGGCAGCGTCAACGTGACCGGTATCAACTTATACAGCAGCAAGTTCAACAACACATAAAGGGCCAGCGCCAGGTCGGCAGCCAGGCCATTGGCACGGTAATAAATCAACATGAATAGAAAAACCACCGCTAACCCGACCACCCCGGCGCGAATACTTTTCTCCACCGAAATATTGCCCAGGCTAGGACCAATCGCTTTATAACTCTCGATCTTGAGGGGCACCGGCAGCGCACCGTACTGTAGTTGCAGCGCCAATTGCTGTGCCGTATCAAAGGAGAAATTCCCCTGGATCACGCCCTCCCCGCCGGGAATCGCACTCTCAATCGTCGGGCAGGAAAGTATCTGTTTGTCCAGGACAATACACAGAGCTTGTCCGATATGCGCCGCGGTATAGTCGGCAAAGATCGTGCTCCCCTCTGACTCCAGTTTAAACGCCACCACGGGCAACGAAGTGTTCGTATCCTGCATAGAAAACGCAGTGTTTAAGTTTGCCCCCGTCAAGATGGTGTGAAAAACATCGGTAGTGGTCAGAGTACTCGTATCCGCCACCCCATAATCGGTGACAACCGTTTGTCCGGGCATCAACATCTCCACCGGATAGCCTGATGGTGGTTCCACGAATTCCAGCAATGCGGTCTCGCGGATAGTTTCCACTGCCTGGGCAGGATCATCGATCCCCGGAATTTCCACCACAATCCGCTGCGTACCCTGAATTTGAACTACCGGTTCTGTCAATCCCAGGGCGTTCACACGCCGCTCAACGATACTGCGGGCAGTCGCTAACTCCCCCGCATCTGGGGCCTGTCCATCCGGCATATCTGAGACAAGCAACACTTGCAGTCCCCCCTGTAAATCCAACCCCAGGCGAAACGCCAAATCGCGCGCGCGCTCAGATTGCCAGAAAAAGGCATCCGTCACCCAATCAGGGTACTGACTTGGCACCACCAGATAGGTACTCACTGCGGCCAACAACAAAATCAAGACAAAATAGATAAGTGTACGTCTTTCCATAAAAACTCCTGCGCGAAACGTAATACGTTATGCATTACCCGTTGGCTTTGCCAGTACAAAAACGAGACACACAACGCCACAAATTATAGTCCGGCAAGGACATTTGTCAATGTATCCAACGTAGGACTAAGACTTTATCATTTTTGAGCGCGACAACACATATTTGTGTATTCGTACTCTTTGACTGACAATTCAGGATTGTGTCATCCGAGTTACAGACAACGCGCTATGGAAAGCGCGGTTACAACTTGGGTGGGCGTCACTTTTTCGCAGGGAACGTCTTCCTTCCGGGAAGTTCCGCCCAGCTCTCTAAAATCAGCCCTTAGCCAAACCGAAACCTCCTGTTCTGTTCCAGATGAGTGTACTTCCCGGAAGGTTTTGTTAACAACAACCTTCCGGGAAGCACGCAGTGGCAGCCCCGTAGCTTCCCGGAAGAAAAATCGCACTTGCGAAACTTTGACGCTCACCCCTTACAGCTTGACAGAGATGACAAACGATACTATCCTAATTATACTGATAATGCATAATTGACTCCACCCTTGCAACCCGAGGAAGTACTGACGCGGGTTACCAAGCACCCGCGTATCCTAGATCTGACCCGACAGCTTGAGAAGGCAACAGAAATTGGGAGAGACACATGGTGAAGCATACCTCAGAATTAGAGCAGGTTCATGCCAGATTAAAAAAAGAAATCGCCAAACGCAAACGGGCGGAGAAGGCGTTACGAGAAAGTGAACGGCACATTCGACGCAAACTTGATACCATCCTGTCCCCCGAAACAGATATCAACATGTTGGAACTTTCCGATATTATTGACAGCGCAAAGATTCAAAAGTTGATGGATAAATTTTACCAGTTGACCCACGTTGGTATCGGCATCATTGATCTTCATGGCAAGGTATTGGTAGGAACCGGCTGGCAAGATATTTGCACTAAATTCCATCGCGTCAACCCCGAATCCTGCCAATTGTGCATCGAAAGCGATCTTGAACTCAGCCGCGACGTGCCGGCAGGCACTTTCAAACAGTATCGGTGCAAAAACAACATGTGGGATATAGCTACACCTATCATGCTAGGTAACAAGCATATGGGTAACATTTTCCTGGGGCAGTTTTTGTTCGATGACGAAGCACCGGATTATGAAACCTTCCGCCAACAGGCTCACCGGTACGGCTTCAATGAACAGGAATACATAGCAGCACTTGACCGGGTACCACGATGGAGTCAGGAAAAAGTCAATACCGCAATGTCCTTCTATACTACCTTTGCGGAAATGATCGGCAATTTGAGTTATAGCAACGTCAAACTTGCCAACGCACTAGAAGAGCGCAAGCACGCGGAAGAGAAATTGCGACAATCAGAACACGATAAAACGATTCAGAATCAGATTGCCAATATCTTTCTCACCATTCCCGACGAAGAGATGTATGGGGAAGTCTTGGCAATTGTGCTTCAGGTAATGAAAAGCAAATTCGGCATTTTTGGATACATCGCGGCAAGCGGCGATCTCGTCATTCCCAGCATGACCAGAGAAATCTGGGGCGAATGTCAGGTGCCCGACAAATCCATCATTTTTCCGCAGGATACGTGGGGGAAAAGCCTTTGGGGGAGAGCCATCAGAGAAAAGATAGCTCTTTATTCTGATGGCCCCTTTCATACACCAGAGGGTCACGTCCACATTGATCATTTTCTGACGACGCCAATTGTCTTTGGAAACGAGACCATTGGGCTAATTTCAGTGGCCAATAACGAACGAGGTTACACTGAAAGGGACAAGGAATTACTGGAGGCTATTACCGGTTATATCTCACCCATCCTTAATGCCAGACTGCAAAGAGATCGGCAGGAGCAAGAGCGGAAGCAAGCCGAGAGAGAATTGCAACATTCCAACGATCTGCTGCGAGCCATTATTGAGGCTGCGCCGACAGCCATCATTGGTCTGGATCTGGATGGAAATGTGCAAATGATGTGGAATCCGGCGGCTGAGAAGATGCTCGGTTGGAGCGCCCAGGAGGCTATGGGTCACCTGCTCCCCAGCGTTCCGGTGGAAAGCCGGGAAGAATTCAGTCGCTTCCGAGAATGGATACGCAGTGGCAAGACCCTAGATGGCGTGGAAGTGCGGCGACAGAGGCGCGATGGCACCCCCATTGATTACAGCATCTATGCCTCCCCCCTGCATGATGCTGAGGGCCAGATCAATGGCAATGTCGCCGTATTGGTGGACATAACTGAGCGCAGACACGCGGAAGAGGAGCGTGAATACCTGGCAGCTCAAATTCGCGAACAGGCACAGGAATTACAACAGATCCTTGCCACCGTCCCCGAAGGTGTGTTGTTGTTGGATGCCAAGGGCCGGGTTGTACAAGCCAATCCAATAGCCGAGAAGTTACTGGTCACCCTGGCGGGTGCAAAGGTAGGGGATACTCTCACCCACCTGGGCAACCGTTCCCTGACCGAATTGCTCACTTCACCGGCTACTAAGGGGTTATGGCACGAAGTCAAGTTCGATCAGTGCATATTCGAGGTTATTGCTCGCCCGATGAACAACGATCGCGGGCGGGAACAATGGGTATTGGTCATCAACGATGTAACCCAGGCACGAGAAATACAAGAACAGCTTCAGCGACAGGAACGGATGGCAGCAGTGGGTCAACTGGCCGCCGGCATCGCCCACGACTTTAACAACATTATGGCTATTATCGTTCTTTACGCCCAGATGATCGCGCGGGTCGAGGGGCTGCCGGAACACGTTCAAGAGCGCATAACGGTTATCGATCAACAAGCATGGCACGCAACCCGATTAATTCAGCAGATTCTTGATTTCAGCCGGAAGTCAGTACTTGAACGGCAACCCCTCGATCTATTACCACTTTTGAAAGAACAGTGCAAGCTGTTGGAACGTACTTTGCCGGAAGACATTGAGCTGAGACTGGATTACGAGCCGGACGAATACATCGTTAATGCCGACTTGGTACGTATACAGCAGGTCATTATGAACCTGGCAGTCAATGCGCGAGATGCGATGCCGAAAGGGGGAAAACTGCGCATCGTTTTATCCAATACGACTGAGACAGACAAGGTCAGATGTGTGACTTGCGGTGAGGTATCAGATGGGGAGTGGGTACGCATAACGGTGACAGATACCGGCAGCGGGATTTCTCCCGATGTACTGCCTTACATCTTTGAGCCATTTTTCACTACCAAAGCGCCTGGGCAAGGAACGGGGCTGGGATTATCGCAGGTGTATGGCATCGTAAAACAACACGAAGGTCACATTGATGTGATGACAAGGGTTGAGAAAGGAACAACGTTCAGTGTTTACCTACCCGTCTTGCTGACGCCCCCACCCAAAGCGCGGATCGGTGACATCCAGGCTCTTGTTCAAGGACAAGGAGAAACCATTTTGGTCGTTGAGGATAACGCCACCTTACGGCAAGCCCTAATGGATAACCTGAGCCTGCTCAACTATCGGGTGCGAGAAGCAGCCAATGGGCGAGAGGCGCTGAAAATCTTGCAACAGAGCGCGGGCGAGATTGCATTGGTCGTGAGTGACCTGGTAATGCCGGAGATGGGTGGGCAAGCATTGTTCTACACGATGCGGCAGCTAGGACTGACATCGCCGCTGGTGCTGTTGAGCGGTCACCCGATGGAAAATGAACTCCGGAGCCTGCAGGCGCAGGGCCTGGCCGGATGGATGTTCAAACCTCTGGATATGGAGCAGTTGTCCCATTTGCTGGCGCAGTTATTGAGCGACGAAGATGCCGGGCCAAAACCTTCACGCTAAACGCACAAAGCCCTTCGGGCTAAGATTCCATCCGAAGGGCTTTGTGTGTTTAGCCCTGCGATTTTAACCCGGGACTGATTACCACTGAGGCTAAGCGCTCATAGCACTTCCCCTAGATCCAATCCCCGGGCAGCAGCGCGTTCAATGCGCCAATCCATTTGCGTGGGCGGAACAGACAATATCTCTTCTTCTGGACGGCGCACCAGGTACAGCGCACCCTGGGGACAGGCAAATGTACACACACCACAGCCAACACAGCGCATGCTATCCACTTGAGCGACACCCGCTACCGAGAGCGCGCCAAACTGGCATAGTTCCACACACACGCCACAGCCGGTACACAGGTCCTCATGCACCTGGTTGACGAAAGCCGAGCGCGCCACCACATTGGCAATCCCCATCTCGGCCATGCCACGTAGGATACCACACGCGCACGTGCAACAATTGCAAATATACCACGTCCCCTGACGGTTATTGCTCACCGAATGAACTAATCCCGCCTCCGCCGCGCGGCGCAGAGTAGCCAATGCCTCCTCCCGGGTCAACACACGGACATCGTGACTGCCGTCAAATGCACCCGGATAATCACTCAGTACCATACAGACATCCAGTGGATGGTCACATGGATCGCCAATCAACGCCTTCTGTTTACGACAGATACAATCGATCACCCCCCATGACTGGGAACGGTTCACGATCTCCGACGCACTCTCAAAGGGGCGAATCTCCATCCCGGCCTGCACCGTCTCGCCAATAGGCACCACACGATGAACCTGCGGCTGCACCTCCAATGCCTGAGTGAACGCTTGCTGGTAGTAGTCCTCAAACAAACGGGCCAGTTCCTCATCCAGCGTTTCATTCTGCATCTCATAGATACCGACGACAAAGGGCAGTAAGCCGTAACCCAGACCCTCCTCCGCGCGCCCTACTGCGATTAAGCCCCGTTTTGCCATTGCCTTTAACTGTTTGCGCAGGACCTTTGCATCTCCGCCGATCCGTTCTGCAAGCTGCGCGGGCGTCTCCAACGTCAGGCGTAACTGCGCCGCGAGGTCTGCTTCTTCCGGTGTGAACAACTTCGCCAACAACCGTAACTCCGACCCATCTTGTGTGGGTGGAAACCCATCGGGCAGCGCGTCCAGCCGCGTTGCCAGGCGCTGATAAGCATTTTGATCCATAACTTCCACTCCCTTAGTGTGAAAATGCCCTTATCATACCACAACCCCAATAATTACACACAAACCTAAACAGAAAAAACCGGAATTTTAGTAAAATTCCGGTTTTTTCAATTCAAAAGCCTGGAGAAAGATCATTACAAGAACTAATTACAACTCCTGTAATGAGCAATTAATACTTCACTACCAAAGGCAAGTAAATATAACTCATTGCTGAGGGGGTAGCGGCAATATCCACTTCCACAAATCCCAAATCATCGGGCGTTGTAGCAGAAGTGCCAATATCAAAGGCACCGTACCAATGCGGAACTTCCGCGTCAGTAGCCTGCAATTGACGCGCCAAAGCTGAAACATTCCAACGGACTACTATATCAAATACCTCGCCGGCATTTACTGAAGCCGGCCCCGTCAGTGTCATATTACCAACATCTTCCGCCGGAACCAACGCGGTTGCCAGAATCACACGATCGGGGAGCATAACAGTGCCAGACATCACCCGGCTAGAGGTAAAGTTCTGGATGAGAATGTAATAGGTCGTATTCGTAACCAAATCACTGGCGCTGATAGAACAATACTCTAATGTAGCTCCAGTCGCAGACTGGCAAGCGTAAGCATTGAGACTACCATCACTGTTATAGTCAGCAATGATGAACATATCCAGATCCGGCGATGTCGTGGTAATCACTTCGGCCACCAAACGCGCGTGAGTACCTACAGTAATGGGTGTTGTCACCGTCACAAAAAACGTGCCGGATATGGGGTTACCAAAACCATCGAAGAGATTACCATTGGTCAAATCTTCATGTACGTACTCTTCAGTCAATGTAGCTTGGGTCAGCCCATACGCACGCAGGGTTAAATCCGTAACTGAAATAGAAGACTGAACACTGATTGTACTTGAACCTCGCGCAGTATCTTCAACTACACTGGCCGGCACACGAGAGAATGCAGGTTGAACAGCCACTGGGAAATATGCTGAAACTGTAGTTGTAGAGGCAGGTGTAAACGTAATTCCACCAAATAGCCATGCATCTGTGGGTAGACCAACAACATTAGCGGTCACAACAACTTTCTGAGTCGCCCCAGGAGCAAGAGTGAAGGTAACAGGGTCGAAGGAAAGCGCCATACCAGATGTATCATCTGCTACCAGTGTCCAGGTTTCAGTCATGGTCAACGAACTCTTCAACGTGCGTGTCCATTGACACATACCTGCGCATTGTGCATTCCCAAAACTGGGAATATTCAGTGTAGTGGGATCGCCACCTACTGCTGGATTCGCCGCCTGATAATTAGCGGCCGTCTCATCAAGCACCAAACCGGCTCTGACCGCGCGTGCCCCATCAATACGGCCCGCGCCATAATCAAACGGATCTGCAGGAGTGGCGCCATCTTCCTTCAAGATCGTATCGTGATTGACAGCCGTCGTCATCAGGGCCGCCCGTAACTGGCCGGCAGTCCACTCTGGATGCACAACCTTTAACATCGCGGCTAAACCTATCACATGTGGAGTTGCGGGGGATACACCGGTGCCGAAATCAAACTCTGGATAAGAAGTAGGATTATTATGATCTGTTTGATCGGCAGTCAAGATATCTAAACCCGGCGAGGTCACATCAGGCTTAATGACGTCCTGAGCCAGCGGATTATTGGGGCCTCGACCACTGCTAGACACCACAATATCGCCATACGCATCATTGACGTCCATAATAACTCCGGATAATGTTCCCGTCAGCGGCGGCGTAGACGGACCGTCGCCCAACCAGGTCTTGAGCGCAACACCGTCCTCATAGGTAATGTGAATAGCAGGTAAGAAATGCGCGTCACCATTGAGGGAAGCGGAATCAGCTTCTGCGTTGGCAAGCACATACCCACCAGCGCCGCCAGCCAGAACATTTGCACCTTTATCTGTACGAGCATTTTGTCCGCGATCACATATTACAATTTCACCATTGAAAGTCCCTGCAGGGAATGGATAAAGGCACAGACGTGCCGTATCGTAGTCCATCGTGATAGTAAACGTAGAGTTAGGGTCAGGAATCACTGTGCCACTGTACCATCCGGCGTAGACAATAGGGGCAGGACCATAGCCCCGGGAGAAAGCCTTGCCGGTAATATCATCCAATCCCGACATACCGGTGAGTTGTACCTTGAGCATACGATTATGAGAGGTGTTACCCGTCGTAAAAATCCACGGAGCAGCACCGGGGTTCTCAACAGTAGCGAAACCTGGGCCGCTATTACTTGACCCAGTTACAGCCAAGATACCAGCAGCATAAATATTCAACCAGTGTTGTGCTGCTAACCACGGGGTCGCAGTTCCACCACCATAAGAATAGTTAATCATATCCACTTGATCGGCAATCGCCTGCTCACAAGCAGCCACGACCACTGCAACCGAAGCACTTCCTGTGCCGAGAACATTCTCAATATTATATGAAACCAGGTTCGCATGCGGTGCAACACCGGAGATGTTGCGGGTTACTACTGCCGTGGGATCATTAACCGAGTGGACAACAGCCGTCAACACATTACCAACAGCGATAGCGGCCATACCTGAACCGTGCCCACGGTAATCCTCAACCGGGTCCTCATCTCCACTCCAAAGGCCGATAACCTTATCGTTACACAAACCCGCAACCTCATCGTATCTTTCGTGACTGGGATGACAAAAACCCAAGTAATTTCCCGTACCTAATGGGTTTTCGTGATCATAACCGTCACCACCTATATCGGCAAAAGAGGGGTGATCGGTATTAATACCGGAGTCAAATACAGCAACAATGATCCCCTCACCCTTAGTACCTGGAACAGACATCCCGGTCATTGCCGAACCATCCCACAGTTGATCCGCATTGATCCACCAGGGGCCATGATCGGTCTGTTCGTATTCCTCCCAATCAGGCACTATGGCCATGACCCCATCCAGTTGAGCAATCTTGTTAGCCTCCGCAGCATTTACCTTGATGGCCATACCGTTAATAGCTAATTGATATTGGAACAACACTTCAACCTGACGCCCAAGTACTTCAGCCGTATTCATCAAGAACTGAGCTTGTTCGTTAATCAAATGCGTGCGATACGTACGACTTGCTGAACTATTGAGATCCAGTTTTTGCGCCCCCGTACTCGCTATACTGGTAGCTTTCAAACCAGCAATATCACCCTTATAAGAGGGCAATGCCGGCTTATCAAAGTAAACGATATACGTCGTGGCCTCTTCCTTGACCGGTGTCACTAATTCTGCTCCCACATCCAAAGCCTGGGGAGCATTAGGGGAAGCCAGTGCAGAGATAGGTAATACCATCGCCAATACAGCTACTATCGCCAACAGTTTAGAAAACATAACCTTCATGATCGAATCTCCTTCTAAGTTTAATATGTTGAAAATTCACAGCTCGCGAAATTTTTTAAAATATATCTATAATCACCATCACCCCCTTTCAACACAGTCTTACATATACAAGGGGAAAAACAGGAAAACCGTGTCATGTTTATTACATTAACATTCGCTTCGTATCATAAGATAAGTCGCCGTCCCTTCGCAAAATCCCGCACAAGAAACAACATATAAATATATATACAATAAAATACTATACAAATGGATAGGTAATACTTGTCCTAATGGCTAGGTAATATCCTGTCCAGTTAGATAGGTACATTTCAGTTTTGAGATAGGATGCATTACGTTGATCTGTGGCCGCGTATTACGGTGCATTTCCTGACCACTTGACAAATGTAAATACGCCTCATCTGGAAAGTCTCCTAACCTTGTACCATACCCTCATCTTTGACGAAGATACAGGTTGGGGTTATACTCGTCGCTGACGAAAGTTAGAGCAAAAGGAGATAGCCATTATGATGCAAGATATGCAAGATAAAGTCGCCCTCGTTACAGGAGGCAGTTCGGGTATCGGCAAGGCCACCGCCTTGGCCTTTGCCCAACGGGGAGCCTGCGTCGCCATCGCCAACCGCAATCCTCACACCGGGGAAGCCGCGTTGCGCGAGATCAAAGCGGTGGGGGGTAATGCGATTTGGATTCAAGCGGATGTCACCCAAAGTGACCAGGTGCAGGCGATGGTTGCCCAGATGATAAGCACTTATGGCCGCCTGGACTATGCCTTCAACAATGCCGGCAGTGGGGGCAATGGCGGCTTCATGGCGCAAATCACGGAGGAAGATTGGGATGAAACTATCACCATCTATCTCAAGAGCGCGTGGCTCTGTATGAAGTATGAGTTGCTCGAAATGCTCAAAGCCGGCCATGGCGCGATTGTCAACAATGCCTCGGTAGACGGCCTGCGGGGATTTCCGTGGAACCCTGCCTACTCTGCCGCCAAACACGGCGTTGTCGGCCTCACCAAGTCGGCGGCAATGCAATACGCCACCAAGGGTATCCGCATCAATGCCGTGTGCCCCGGCTGGATTCGCACGCCGCCCGTCGCGGATATGATCGCTCACGACCCCGAAGCCGAGCAAGGTATGTTGATGCACCAGCCCATCGGACGGTTGGGGGAAGCAAAAGAAGTCGCCGCCGCCGTGGTGTGGCTATGCTCGGAAGCTGCATCTTTGATAGTAGGAACCGCGCTACCGGTGGATGGGGGCTATACGGTCGTATAGTATTACCTAGATTGGGCCAGTCTGTTAGGAGACTGGCCCAATCTCTCAGTAATGGTGAAGAAATGAAAGAAACTATGACACCCAAAGAACGCTGGCTCGCGGTGTTGAATCGCGAGAAACCGGATCGTGTCCCAATGGATTACTGGGGCACGGATGAGGCCACCGCCAAGCTGGTCAAATATCTCGGCCGTGCAAATTTCGACGAAGTGGCCGAAAAACTACATATTGATTGCCCGTTGTCGGTCGGGCCAATATACATTGGACCCCCCATTGCCCCTGGAATGGATATGTATGGCTGCCGGCATCAGGACGTGAACTATGGCGACGGCGTGTACAGCGAGGTTGTATACCATCCATTGGCACCATACACCTCGGTAGACGAGATTGAGGACACCTATACCTGGCCCACGCCCGATTGGTTCGACTACGCTGTCATCCCGGATCAGTTTAAGGGCAACGAACATCGCCCGGTACGCGGCGGCGGGTCGGAGCCGTTTTTGCAATACGCCCGGCTGCGCGGCTTAGAGTTAGCGTATACAGATCTAGTTCTCAATCCAGAACTGGTACATTACTGCCTGGATAAACTCTTCGACTTCGCTTACGAGAACACACGCCGCATCTATGAACAGATACCGGGCCAGGTTACATTCTCCTACGTGGCCGAAGATTTGGGGTCACAAGAACGATTGCTCTTCTCAATGCGCCACATCCGCGAATTCTTACTCCCGCGCATGCAGCGCATGATGGATCTGGTCCACGAAGGCGGCGGAGTCGTCTTCACGCACAGCGACGGTGCAGTACGCCCGGTAATCCCGGCCCTGATTGAGATCGGGATGGATGTACTCAATCCCATCCAGTGGCGCTGTAAGGGAATGGAGCGCGAGGCATTAAAACGCGATTTTGGAGATCAGATCATTTTCCACGGTGGAGTAGATAATCAACAAACGCTGGCCTTTGGCAGTGTGGAAGACGTCATCGGAGAAGTCAAAGCCAACATCGCCATCCTGGGCGCGGGCGGCGGCTACATCATCGCGCCGTGTCACAACATCCAGGCCGTCAGTCCCCCGGAGAACATCGTGGCGCTATATGAGACGGGATACAACGAGGGGTGGATATAATGATGCAAATAGCCAGTTGGCGATGGGGTTAGGAAACTATGAATGTTATGAATGAAAATTCGATCACAATGCAAATACAGACAATAGATTACAAGCAGTTTTCATTATACGATGCGATCTCCAATGCATTTGAAGTCCATACAGTTTTGCAGGTAGAAGTCCTGGAAAAGGGATTGGGCGGCTTCCGGCTGGTAGAAACACCGGTCCCCCAACCCTACATCAAAGATTACAACGTGCAGGGGAATGACGGGCCGACGGCGTGGGCACGGGAGTTCGACATCAGTCGTTGGAGCATTTTCCTGGCAATGGAGGATGAACGTCCCGTAGGTGGGGTTACCGTGGTGCCAGATGCGAGTATGTGCCCGGCAGGACCTTTCCCACGCGCGGATTTGGCCGTAGTGTGGGACATCCGCGTGCATCCTGCACATCGGGAACGCGGGATAGGCACGATGTTGTTCCGTCACGCTGTGGCATGGGCGCAAACACAGGGCTGCGGGCAATTGGCCCTGGAAACACAGAACATCAACGTGCCCGCATGCCATTTCTATGCTCGTCAGGGCTGTACGTTAGGCGCAATCCATCGCTTTGGCTACGCCGGCAGCCCAGAAACTGCTCACGAGGTCGCGTTAATATGGTATCTTGACTTAGTATAAGATCTTAGCCCTGATCGCACAACACAAAGGCCTGGTGCAGGGACTCGATCAAATCACCTTTGGGCATAAATTCGTGCCCGACATAGTATCCATAGCCCGTCGCGGCAATACCCCGGCAAATGCCTGCGTAGTTAAGTTCCTGGGTATCGTCCATATCATTGCGGCCCGGGTTGCCGGCGGTATGGAAATGGCCGATCCACTTAATATTCTGGCGGATGGTGCGGATGAGGTCCCCTTCCATAATCTGCATGTGGTAAATATCATAGAGCAGCTTGACACGAGGGCTGTTCACGCGCTCACACACCGCCACCCCCCAGGCGGTATGATCGCATTGATAACCGGGATGATCCACCTTAGAGTTAAGCAGTTCCATATTCAGATTCACACCCTTTTCCTCGGCATAGGGCGCGATGCGGCGCAGGCCATCCGCGACTGCCTCTATCGCCTCGATCTCCGTCTGAAAGGGCTGGCGGTTTCCGCTGAAGCAAATAAGGCCGGGAATCCCGTGCTTTGCCGCGAGGTCAATGGATTCGCGCAGTTCTGCCTCGATCCGGTCGTGATTTGAGCGCTTGTTCAGCCCATCAGGTAGCGAGTCATGTCCGGTCATACTGGCGACTGCCAGATCGTACTTATGCGCAGTCTCGACGACTTCCTCAAAATCATCGCCCCGCGACCATAACTCCACCGCCACATAGCCGATCTCGGCCCCCGCCTTGAACAAATCATCTAAACTCATCTCATCGGGTTTAAACATCGGATAACACATAGATTGTTTGACACGCATTTTGGTACTCCTTTCATAGATTACGAAATTCCACGTTATTTTACTCCCCCCAAACCATAAGACAAACATCCCCCGGGTATCCCTTCGTAGCCGCGCTTTCCATAGCGCGTTGGGTGAGCGTCAAAGTTTCGCAGCAGCGGCTCAGATTGGGCCAGTTTTAGCACGCACTATCTGCTGTGGGGCCGATAGTTAACCTAAATCGCGCGGTATGTACGGTTGTTAATAAACTGGCCCAATCTCCGTGCAAAATTTTGACGGACACCCTAGCGTGTAGCCCGAAGTGTAAATTTTACTATTTTAGATTATACTTAAGGCACAATTCATAACCAATTTCGTAAATGAGGCAAAAAAATAGAGGTCACTATATCACTACTAAGGATATTTTGGGAAACCATGAAAAAATATGGATTGACTTTCCAAAAAGGATTGTTGTGCTTCTCCATCCTGCTGGGAATGGTTCTGAAGTTACATGCTCCCTTAGCTGCACAAGAACCCGAACCGAAATTCACTCACGTCTTTGATCTAGATGCGTCGGGCTTACAAACTTTTCACCAAGACCAGGAAGGATTTTTATGGTTCGGGACCAAAGGCAGCGGCCTTTTTCGCTATGATGGGTATGAACTCAAAAACTACGGTGTAGGTTCTGGCGAACTTTCTAATGGCTATATCTATGGTCTGGTTGGAGATCTCACCAACTCCCATATACTTTGGATAGGGACCAAAGGGGGGCTTAATCGCCTTGATAAACGTACCCAAACCTATAGCTATTATCAATATAACCCCTATGATCACACCAGCCTCAGCAACAACGGCATCAATACCATGATCCAGGATAGTATCAATCCTAATTGGCTCTGGGTCGGTTCTGATGGTGGTCTGGATCGTTTCGATAAGGAAACGGGCACGTTCACCCGTTACGCCCCCGACCCTGCCGATCCCGATAGTCTACGTTGTCCCCAAGTGTGGTACGTTATTGAAGATACGACAGACCCCAACATACTGTGGATTGCCACCTGGGGATGTGGTCTGCATCGCTTTGACAAACAAACGGAGCAATTCACTGCTTATCTCCACGATCCAGGAAATACTAACAGTCTCAGCGCGGAAAATAACATCATCCCGGCCATAGCACAGGACAAAGATACCCCCCATATCCTCTGGATCGGGACGATTGACAATGGGCTGGATCGCTTTGATACCCGCGCGGAAATCTTTACACACTATGTTCACGATCCACAGGACCCTACCAGTCTTACCACAGGGTTGATCGGCCTGATTTATGACAATGGGCAAGGAACTTTATGGATCGGGGGGTGGATAGATGATAATGGGCTGACTCTGTTCGACAAAACAACCGGGACTTTTCGAAATTACAAACATGTGCCTGGGGATCCCACCTCACTCAGCGACGATCAAATCGTCAATGTAACCCAAGATCGCGCCGGTAGTATGTGGATCGTCGGTTTCTCCGGCAAAGTTGACAAATTTGATCCACAAGAACAAAATTTCACGCTCTACCAACATACCGCGTCCTCTAATAGCCTGGTTCATAATGCCGTCACCTCCCTTTATGAGGACAGTGAAGGCCAGATATGGCTCGGCACGCAAAGTGGTATGTCCAAATTCAACCAGGATACTGAAACCTTTACCAACTATGCCTACAATCCTGACGATGCGGAAAGTTTGCGCGCGGATCAAATCTGGGACATTGAGGAGGGGGCAGAGGGCGATCTCTGGCTGTCATACATGCCCGGTCCCCTAAGCCAGTTTAACAGACAAACGGGCAAAGTCATTGCTGCCTATCAAAATGGGGTCGAAAGTTTCCTGGAGATCATCCAAGATCCCGATGATCCTAACCTGCTTTGGGTCACATCCCGCCCTCACTACTTTAGCAAATTCGACAAAACCACAAAGACCTTCACATCATATCAAGTATTGCCCTCCGCTGCGGTTGAGGAAAGCAGCCTTGGATTTTTTTATGTCGGGCTGCATGATCGGGAAGAAGCCGTGATTTGGCTGGGCGGGTGGGAAGGTGGCGGGTTGATACGGTTCGATAAACAGACACAGACCTTTACCCGCTACCTGGCCGACCCGGACAATCCCACCAGTCTATCATCAGATGCCATAGCAGCCTTCTACCAGGACACTTCGGGCGCACTCTGGATAGGAACCCTGGGGGGGGGACTGGAAAAATTCGATAAAGCCAGCGAGACGTTCACCCATTATGCCGAAAGTCACAATGTACCTGCCGTCGTCAATGCTATTCTTGAGGATGATGCAGTTCCCCCATATCTGTGGTTGAGTACCGATCAAGGTATCGTAAAATTCAATCCGCGCACAGAAACCATTGAGAACAGTTACACCGCCGCCGATGGGTTGCAGGGGGATGCTTTTTTACTCAACAGCGCGCTCAAGACACGCACTGGAGAGTTATGGTTTGGTGGGGTCAATGGCGTCAATCGCTTTCTTCCCTCTGCATTAGTGACAAATCCTTACGTCCCCCCAATTGTATTGACCGCCCTCACACAAGGCAACACGCCCGTGTATCCTGATCTCGCGCCGGAATATATTGAGACGGTAACCTTAGATTGGCGCCAGAATTTCTTCGAGTTCGAATTTGTGGCCCTCAACTATACGAAACCAGAAAAGAATCAATATGCCTATAAATTAGAGGATGTAGATAAAGATTGGTATATAGCCGGCTCTCGCCGTTTCGGACGTTATACCGGACTTCTTCCCGGCCACTATACCCTGCACATCAAAGGATCAAACAACGATGGCGTATGGAATGATCAAGGGCTATCCATCCCCATTACTGTGAAGCCGCCTTTCTGGAAAACCTGGTGGTTTTACACGATCAGCACAACTGGCATTTTAGGCGTGATAGGAGCCATCGCCTGGTCACGGGAGCAGAAATTACGAGCAGAAAGAGCCGCAGTAGAAACGCTGCGCCAGAGCGAAGAACGGTTACGGCAAGTCGTGCAAAATATGCCGGTGCTGCTGGGGGCATTTGATGAAAATCATCACCTCTTGGTCTGGAACCGGGAAAGTGAGCGTGTAACTGGCTACAACGCGGACGAAATGCTCCACAATCCGCAAGCTTTGGAACTACTATACCCTGATCCTGAATACCATGAATATATCCTAGATAGCTGGACACAGGAGGGAGAAGACGTACGCAATTATGAACAAATCCTTACTGCAAAGGATGGCAGCCAGAAAATCATCACCTGGTCCAATATCTCCCGGCAATTTCCAATTTCGGGATGGGCAGAATGGGCGATTGGTATGGATATCACGCAACAAAAACAGGCAGAAGCAGAGCTTGAAATATCACTAGCAGAGATACAAACCCAGGCGCGCAAAGTCCAACAAATTATCAACACCGTGCCGGAGGGAGTACTTTTGTTAGACGCAGCCGGTCACGTACTTTTGGCTAATCCCGAAGCGGAGCGCTGCCTGGCGCTATTAACCCCCCCCGAGGCTCTTTTGGAAGGTATAACTCGTCTAGGCAATACCCCCTTAGCCGAGTTATTAACCTCTCCTCCCACTAAAGGATTATGGCACGAAGTACAAGCCCAAAATGCCATCTTTGAAATCATCGCTCGCCCCATGCACAACGGGTCACAATCTGAAGACTGGGTACTGGTCATCCACGATGTGACCCAAGAGCGCGCAATAGAGGACAAGATTCAGCAACAAGAACGGCTGGCTGCGGTAGGACAGTTGGCAGCCGGTATTGCCCATGACTTTAATAACATTATGGCCACCATTGTGTTGTACGCGCAAATGGCAGTACGGGTACCAGAACTCCCAAAGCGCGTCCGAGAGCAGATGCATGTCATTGACGGCCAGGCCAAACACGCCGCCCGCCTCATTGAACAAATCCTGGACTTTAGCCGTCGTTCCCTGCTGGAACTGCAACCCCTGGACCTGCTCCCTCTCATTAAAGAATCTGTGCAGATTTTAAAACGCACATTGCCGGAAAATATTAACATAACTCTGACTTACGAGCCGGACAACTATACGGTCAAAGCTGACCCAACGCGGATACAACAAATGGTCACCAACCTGGCAATTAATGCGCGCGATGCAATGCCGGAGGGAGGAAATCTGGACATTGCAATCAGGCAACTGTCCATCGGCAATTTTAAACATCTACCTCTTCCCGAGATGCAGCCGGGCGAATGGATTGAAATCATCATGGCAGATACGGGCACAGGTATCGCGCCCGAAATTCTACAGCACATTTTTGAGCCTTTCTTCACCACCAAAGAGCGGGGCAGAGGCAACGGTTTGGGACTCCCCCAGGTTTACGGAATTATCCGCGCACATGGGGGATACATTGACGTAAAAACTGAAGCCAGCAAAGGGACCCAATTCATCATTTATCTGCCGGCAGCAAGCAACGATGTCTCCCTTCCCGTTACACAGGAAATTGAGAACTTGCCACCAGGCGCAGACCAATTAATCCTGGTGGTTGAAGACAACGCGATCGCCCGCCAGGCGATTGTCGAAGGGCTGGAAACATTAGCCTATCGCACTCTGGTCGCCAGTAACGGGCAAGAGGCCCTCAAGCTACTTACTGAATATCCAGACGAGATCGATCTCGTGCTGAGCGATGTCGTGATGCCAACCATGGGAGGATTAGCACTGGTGAATGCCATGCACGAACGCCACATCGCCATCAAGGTGATCTTAATGACAGGGCATCCATTGGACACAACGTTAACCGATATACAAATCCCCCACATTGTGAACTGGCTTATGAAGCCGATCAACCTGGAAACCCTCGCCGAGGCTATCGCAAAAGCTTTGATCCACACGTGAACTTTTCACACGTGAACTTTTCACACGTGAACTTTTCACACGTGAACTTTTCACACGCATCCTGCATGTAACCTGTAACTCAATGGAACTACCTGAGCGGGGACGATTCAACACAAGGCTGAGAATGGTTCACGCTCTCAGCCTTGTTGCTCTTAAGGTTAGGAAGGGTCATTGACGAGGAGGCGCAGGCTCGGTACGCCACGAGTATTGCGGTTGCCAGCCCAGTACACGCTTGGCCTTAGCGCAGTCCATCAACGAACGATACGGAGCATCCGCGACATACGCCTCCAGACTGATATTGGGCCAGGGGGTATCCGGGTAATGCTCGGCGACAAGCTGCGCCGTCGGCACATCCACAGTACTATCATCTGCGAAGATCAAGAACTCATCGTGCTCCACGCCCTCGGCGCTGCACGCCTTGAGAACGGCATTCGCCGCATCTCGCACGTCCACATAAGCCCAATACTCATCACGCCCCATTCGCAAGCGAAACTCCGGCGGCACGCCAAAAAGGGACCAACGTCGCCTGGAAGACGGATCGGGGGATGGCGGCGCTACTATCAGACCAAAGCGCAGGCTCAGTGTGGTGATCCCGTAGCGATAGGTATAAGACCTGCAAATTTCATCGCTCAAATATTTGGAAAGCTGGTACCCCGGCATAGGATGGCAGGGATATGCATCGTCAATGGGCAAATACTTCGCGGGGCGATACCCCCCCACTGCCCCTAGCGCGTTGATGCTGCTGGCGTAGACAATGCGCGGGACGCCTGCTTCCTGGCAAGCCGCGCAGATATTCCACGTCCCCGGCACATTGATGGCCAGCACTTCATCCGGTAATGCGGCGTCAAAGGGCATGGCCGCCAGGTGAACAACCACATCCATCCCCGGTACCGCGTTCCGCGCCACGGATATATCGCGCAGATCACCGGCGATATGATACGACGCATCCAGACCATCTCCCCCAGGCTTAAAAGGTCGCGCCTTTATATCCAATGTAGTAACCTCGTGTCCGGCCTCGCGCAACGCGGGCACTGTCCAGCCGCCAAGTAGCCCTTCACTTCCCGTCACTAAAATTCGCATCGTGTATTCTCCTTTAAAAAGAGTCGAGAGTTAAAAACCGCTTGAGGTATTCTACCACAGAATAATTTCGCCAACGAACTTTTCGTTGGCGAAATTATAGGGTATAATTTTGTCTAATTGAGGGGAGTTTTTTCAGCATACGTTCAACACGCCGGAAAAGACCCCAAATATTCTTACAGGAGGACACACTTGAATTCAAATAGTCATCGCCATTTTAATGTCGCCATTTACGCGCGCGTCTACGAAGTGCAACAAATGGCCAAGCTGGAGTGGCTCACATCGCGCTTTGACGTTATGCATCGCTATATCAAGATAGATAAAGTATACTTGGAAACACACCGCGATATGATCGTGGCCGAAGAAGCGACGCTCCAACAGGCGCGGGATTTCTTGACCAGCCGGGGCGTGCAAGTCTCCGGCGGGATCACGGTCACAGTCAACGAGCGTAACCGCTTCGAGACCTACTGCTACACTAATCCAGAACACCGCCGCAAACTCAGGGAAGTTGTATCCTACACGGCACGTCTCTTTGACGAGGTCATTCTGGATGACTTTTTCTTCACCAACTGCAAATGCGCGTCCTGTATCGCAGCCAAGGGCACGCGGAGTTGGACCGAATTCCGGTTAGACCTGATGGCAGAAGCAGCGCGTGAGCTGGTGCTTGAACCGGCGCGGGCAGCCAATCCGAACGTGAAGGTCATCATCAAATATCCTAACTGGTATGAACATTTCCAGGGATTGGGCTTTAACCTGGAAGCCGAGCCACCCTTATTTGATGGTCTCTACACCGGTACAGAAACCCGCGACCCGGTCGTCGGCAACCAACATTTGCAACCCTATCACGGTTATTCGATCTTCCGCTACTTCGAAAACATCAAGCCGGGCGGCAACGGCGGCGGCTGGGTGGATACGGGGGGGATGCGCGAACTGGATCGCTACGTCGAGCAATTCTGGCTAACGTTGTTCGCCAAAGCACCCGAACTCACACTCTTCGACTTCCGCCAGATGCAATACCCGCTCACACCATCCCTGCGCGGTGCGTGGCAGGATAGGGGGGACACCAGTTTTAACTTCGACGCGATGATTGCACCGTTGCGACAGCCTGACGGCACGTGGCCGGAGGAAACGACGATTCCGACCGCCATTGGTTACGCACTGGAACAGGTGGATGGTGTACTCGGCGAACTGGGAGTACCGCTAGGTGTAGCCTGCTACCGCCCGTACCACGCCACCGGCGAAGAATTCCTACACAGCTATCTGGGAATGTTAGGTATCCCCATTGATCTGCGACCCAAGTTTCCTGCCGAGGCGCAAACAGTGCTGCTCACCGAGTCGGCTAAGTTTGACGCGGATATTGTGGAAAAAGTGAAGGGGCAACTCATAGCAGGCAAGACGGTAATCGTCACTTCTGGATTGTTCAAGTCACTGCAAGATCGGGGCATCCGCGACATCGTGGAACTCGAAGTGACCGGCCACAAGGCCAGCGTGCAGGAATACCGGATGGGCTGGTTTGAGACCTGTCGCAGTGACACGCCCATCCTCATCCCGCACATCACTTACCTAACCAACGACTCGTGGGAGATCGTCTCCGGTGTAACTGAGACAACGGGCCATCCCGTGCTGCACGATGCCGCTTACGGCAGCGGGCGACTGGTTGTGTTGACCATTCCCGACAATTTTGACGACCTCTATAAGCTGCCAAACGAGGTACTCGCCCGCATCCGGACCGTGCTACTGCGCGATCTCTATGTGCGCGTGAATGGCCCGGCCCAGGTAATGCTCTTCGTCTATGATAACAACACGTTCATCGTCGAGTCTTTCCTGCCGGAACCGGTGGAGGTGAATATCATCGTCAACGAAAGCGTCAAGGCATTACACGACCTGCAATCAGACACAGTGCTTGAGGACAAACAGCCGATCCTGGACTGGCGACAGCAAAGCACGGGCGAGATCAGTTTTAAGGCAACACTACCCCCCCACTCTTATCGCGTGTTCCAGTTAATGTAAGACAAGATATTTTTCGTTTTCGAGCTACGCTCGAAAACGAAAAATACTCCTTATTTTAAGACATTGCCACGCCAGGCCACCACTTATCACACACCACTTTCTCTGCTTTCATCACCCTTCCGGTTGACAATCCCCTACCCCTTACTATACTGCAAATATGAACATTGATGAAATCATTTGCGCGATTTAAATTTGGTGCAGACGATCTCGTTTGACGAATACCAAGGCAACAAAATCCTGCGGGGCTATGTAGAACGCACAGTGTGCGTTTAGTATAAAAACCGAGATCTTAGAAAATTCCGAAACGATGAAGCTACGAAAAACTTGGACATTGCTGCTCATTCCGCTGGTGCTGATCGGTTATTGGCTATTACCCATATCAGGGCAGGTAATCGTAATACCCGGATCGAAGCATGGGGATGTGATCGTGCCTCGCTTCCAGCTTGAGCCGCCCGCGCCGCGCGCCGGACAAAAGGCAGTAGCCGTGGTGACGGACGTGGAACCGTGGGCCTTTGTACTGCTGACGGTAAACGGCACGCCACTACAGACCGGTGGCGCGGAACCGGGAGTCGGTGGCGTATGGTCATGGCGTTGGATATTTACGGTCCCCGATACTCCTGGCTATGAATTGGTATTCTATCATGACTGCCACACGGGCTGCGTGGAACGCGGGCGGATAGCAGCGGGCGAAAAGATACCCGTCCAACGTGCGGCTACGCTCTCCACCAAACTGGGACTGGTGTTTCCCCAGCCTGAACGCGACTGGCACGGGCGCAGCGGGTGGGCAGTGGAGATTGTATACGCGCGGCTGGCGGAGGAACTGTATTGGGGGGTAGATGACCTGGCAGCACGGATCGCGCAACATCACGCCAAAGGGCTGCGGGTGTTGGTGCGGGTGGATTATGATCAGGGGCAGAGCATCCCACCGGTAGATGACTATCTCGCCCTCACCGAGTACCTGGAATTTCTACGGCGGTTGGCGCGAGATGCGCGGCTGGCGGACGTGTACGGGTATATCATCGGCAACGATTTTAACACACTAGAAGCCAACGCGCTATCTCCCGACCGGCCCGTAACCCCCGCGTGGTACGCGCGGCTTTTCAACGGCTATAGCGAAGATGTAACCCACGATGATAACGTACTCCAAATCATACGGACGGAGCGGTCTGGCGCGCGAGTCATTGTGGGGCCGGTGCGCCCTTGGAATACAGATCAAACGGGAGAACAGGCATACCAGATTGACGTGCCCTGGCTCAACTATATGCACACGTTGGTAGCGCTACTGGATGAAGGCGCGCGGGCGAAAGCAGCAGCGGGCATCCCCTTAGCTGCACCGGACGGATTTGATGTGCAGGCGACCGGCCAACCGGATATCCCGGAGATGCTGCGCGCGGGCGCGTTGCGATCCGACGAACCACGCCTGAACCTACCCCGCGAGGCATGGAATGGTGCGCAAGCCGGCTTTCGCATCTATCGCGATTGGCTGGACATCATCAATGCCTTCTCCACCACGCGCGGCCTGCCCGTGTACATTATCTCCACCAATACCTATGACCGCGAAGCCGGAATTCCACCTGCCCAGAACTATCCACGGGGGTGGCTGACGACAGCCCTAGACGTAGTCAACGCCGAACCCCAGGTTGTCGCTCTCTGTTGGTTCCTGGATGACTTCCCCCATGCCGACCAATGGGACTGGTTCAGTCTTACACAACAGCCGGGACGGTTGGTAGACGCAGCAGAGGAATTCGACCGGCTGCTAGAACCGTAAGGGTCTAGCCTCATGTAAAGTGGTGACTGTGGCCATGTATAAACAGGGTGATAACAAAAACGTGATTAAGGTCACTTTGCAAAGAAGGGGATGTTTAGATATACTGTGTAGTATCCTATGAATAAGCGTTCATATAATAGCGTGATACGTAAAACGTGATGATATAATACATGATGCATAAAATGAAAACGGCCTTTTGACGTTTGACGTTTGACGCATGAAACACAACCTACTCACAAAGGAGCTGAGATTAATGAAGATAAAGGTGCAAAATCCATTGGTGGAACTTGATGGCGATGAGATGACGCGCATCATCTGGCAAATGGTCAAAGATGAACTCCTGTTCCCCTATCTGGAGATGGAGACCGTGTATTATGACCTGGGCGTGAAACACCGGGATGACACGGACGACCAGGTGACAGTAGATGCAGCCCATGCCATTGCGGAGTATGGCGTCGGGGTAAAATGCGCAACGATCACACCAAACCAGCAGCGTGTAGAAGAGTACCACCTCAAGAAAGCGTGGCCAAGTCCTAACGGCACCCTTAGAGGTATTTTGGACGGTACAGTATTTCGCAGCCCAATTATGCTTAAGAACATCCCGCCGACCGTGCGCACGTGGGTAAAGCCTATTGTGATCGGACGTCACGCTTACGGGGATGTGTACAAGAATCAAGAATGCAAGGTTCCCGGCGCGGGCAGAGCAGAACTGGTATACACACCCCGAGGTGGCGGGCCAGAAGCCCGGTATCTCATCCACGATTTTGATGGGCCGGGCGTGATCCAGGGAATTCACAACACGGAGAAATCTATCCGCAGCTTCGCGCAAGCTTGTATCCAATATGCCATCAACCGCAAAATGCCCCTCTGGTTTGCGACAAAGGATACGATTTCTAAAACATATCACACGTACTTCCGCGATATTTACCAGGAAGAAGTGACCGCCCATAAGGCCGAACTCGACGCGGCAGGTGTCGAATATTTCTACACCCTGATTGATGACGCGGTCGCGCGCGTGATCCGTCACGAGGGCGGCTTCTTGTGGGCATGTATGAATTACGACGGGGATGTGATGAGCGATATGCTGGCTTCCGGCTTCGGCAGCCTCGCGCTGATGACGTCGGTACTGGTCAACCCGGATGGCGTTATGGAATTTGAGGCCGCGCACGGCACGGTGCAACGGCACTACTACGCGCACCTGCGCGGGGAGCAAACCTCTACCAATGCCACCGCCACCATCTTCGCCTGGACCGGGGGGTTGGCCCGCCGTGGCGAATTGGACGGCACACCCGCTGTAGTGGATTTTGCGCAGAAGCTAGAGGCAGCCGTTGTCGAAACCATCGAGGGCGGTCAAATGACTAAGGACCTCACCCGTGTGTGTAACCCACCTGTTGAGGGCTTTTTAACGACGCAGGAATTTATCCTGGCGATTCGGGCAAAACTGGAAGAAAAGCTGGCGTGAAATGTGAGGCGTGATACGTCAAACGTCAAACGTAATCGCAATTCCTAACTTATCATTCACACATTCACAATTCGCTATTTATATTGAGGAGATTATGGCAAGACGGGCAATTCGTGAATATAATGCCAAGCAGTGGTTAGCGCGGTATATGCCGGAGTATTGGGATGAATTTAAGTATGCCGGCAAAGTGGCCCTGGTGGAACACGGAAGCAATGCTCCCGGGGATTGGTCACAGTTGGTAGCCAAAGAGCCGTGGTTGTTAACAGAGCGGCTCGTGGTCAAACCCGATCAGCTTTTTGGTAAACGGGGTAAACACGGGCTGTTAGGGCTTAACCTGAATCTTGAAGGTGTCCAGCAGTGGATTAACGAGCGGATGGATAAGGAGGTAACAGTAGGTCAGGTAACGGACAGGTTGACAACTTTCCTGATTGAGCCATTTGTACCCCACCAACCGCAAGACGAGATGTTTATCGCCATCCGCACGGAGCGTGATGGCGATGTTATTTATTTCTCATTGGAAGGTGGAATTGATATTGAGGAGAATTGGGGTTCGGTCGTGCAGATTTCCGTGCCGGTGCTCGGGGAAATAGACAAAATAGATGTTGAAGGACTACTACCCCAATTTAAGGGACGGGCAACAGCAGCGGCCTTTATCGTGGCTCTATACAAATTCTTCGTTGATCTGGCCTTCACCTATTTGGAGATCAATCCTTTTGCCCTTGTCGAAAATGAGATCGTGCCCCTGGATTTCGTAGGACAGTTGGATGACACAGCAGCATTTGAAGCCGGGCGCAAGTGGGGCCTGGTGACCTTCCCCTCGGCCTTTGGCACGCGGCTGACGCCGGAAGAAGCCTATATCCGCAGTCTGGATGAGAAGGGGGGATCGAGCCTCAAACTGACGATCCTGAACCCCCAGGGTCGGGTATGGCCGATGGTGGCGGGCGGCGGCGCGAGTGTCATTTACGCGGATACGGTGACAGACTTGGGATTTGCCGAGGAACTGGCCTGCTACGGTGAGTATTCCGGCAATCCGAGTCGCGACGAAACCCGCGAATATGCGCGCACAATTCTCGACCTGATGACGCGCGCGCCTGACCCCCAGGGAAGGTCAAAATTTCTTCTCATTGGGGGAGGCATTGCCAATTTCACCGATGTCGCCAAGACATTTGGCGGGATTGTGGATGCGTTGCGTGAATACCAGGACAGGCTGCGCCAGAACAAAGTCCACATCTACGTGCGGCGCGGTGGCCCAAATTACGAACAGGGTCTGACACAAATGCGCCGCCTGGGTGAAGAATTGGGCGTGCCCATTGAAGTCTACGGGCCAGAAACCCACATGACGCGCATCGTAGCAATGGCGTTAAGTGAGAGCTGGAAACTAGAATCTGGAAACTAGCATAAGAGGAAAGAATGACACGACCGGATTACAAATTATTTGATCGTTCTACAACGGCTATTATTTATGGGCTGCAATCGGCGGCGATTCAGCGGATGCTGGACTTTGACCATTTATGCCAACGGGAAACACCTTCCATCGCGGCGGTGATTAATCCTACGGGACGACCAGGCTACCATCGCGCGTTTTTTGGCAGTGGGGAGATTATGATTCCTATCTATACATCGCTGCCTGAGGCAACAGCGCATCATCCTGACGCGGATGTAATGGTAAATTTCGCAAGCTTTCGCTCGGCGTATGAATCAACGATGGAAGCAATGGGACAGCCTTCCATTCACACCATTGCCGTGATTGCAGAAGGGGTACCGGAACGCAAGTCGCGTGTGATGGCGGCGACAGCAGCAGAGCGTAACATCTGTATTATCGGCCCGGCAACAGTAGGGGGATTGGCGGCAGGAGCGTTCAAGATCGGCAACACAGGGGGCACCGCGGAAAACATCGTTGCTTCCAAACTCTATCGCCCCGGTAGTGTGGGCTATGTGGGCAAGAGTGGTGGATTGACCAATGAGACTTTCAACATTTTGGCGCGCAACACAGATGGCGCTTATGAAGGATTCGCTATCGGTGGGGATGCGTACCCCGGATCTCGATTGCTCGATCATCTTTTGCGCTACGAGGCCAATCCCGATATCAAAATGCTGGTCTGCTTGGGAGAGTTAGGCGGCAGTGAAGAGTATGCTATTGTCAAAGCGTTGCAGACCGGGAAGCTTACGAAGCCACTGGTGATGTGGGTCACCGGTACGTGTGCAAAAGTCTTCCCCACTAACGTGCAATTTGGGCATGCGGGTGCAAAAGCATCAAGTCAATTAGAAACCGCCGACGCCAAAAACGCCGCGCTGCGCGCAGCAGGCGCAATCGTGCCGAATTCATTCGATGATTTCGGAGAAAAGATCAAGGAAACATTTGAACAGTTGGTGACCAGGGGCGTGATTACACCGGTAGCCGAACCGACGACTCTCGCTCTACCTATGGATTACGCAACGGCAGTGAAAGAAGGACGCATCCGCCGTGTCTGTGGTTTTGTCAGTAGCATTTCGGATGATCGGGGTGAGGAACTGACCTATAATAAACTGCCACTGTGTGAGGTGATTAACCGTGATTTGGGCATCGGGGGTGTTATCGGGCTGTTATGGTTCCAGCGTGAGTTACCGGTGTATGCACGGCGATTCATTGAGCTAGCAATTATGATCGTGGCCGATCATGGCCCGGCAGTGAGTGCAGCGCACAATGCTATCGTAGCGGCCCGCGCGGGCAAAGACCTCATCTCCTCGCTGGTCAGCGGTATTCTGACCGTGGGGCCGCGCTTCGGCGGGGCTATAGATGACGCCGCCCGCACCTTCAAACAAGCGTATGATCGGGGTCTGACCCCACAGCAGTTTGTGGACGAGATGAAGGAAAAGCGCGTCCTCATCCCCGGCATCGGTCACCGGGTTAAAAGCGTGCAAAATCCGGATATACGGGTTACGTTACTTAAAGAGTTTGTGCAGGCTAATTTTGAAGCAACCGCGCTGCTGGATTTCGCATTAGAAGTAGAGAAGATCACGACCAGCAAGCGCAATAACTTGATCCTAAATGTAGACGGCTGTATCGGTATCTGCTTTGTAGATATGTTATATAGTATTGGCTTCAACGCAGAGGAAATTCAAGAAGTCGTAGATCTAGGCTATCTCAACGGTATCTTTGTCCTGGGTCGCAGCATCGGTGTTATGGGCCACATTCTGGATCAAAAACGGATGAAAGAACCACTTTATCGCCATCCGTGGGATGATATTTTGTATTTGTAGTGAAGAGTTAGGAATAAAAAGGTTTTTTTTCGTTTTCGGGCATAGCCCGAAAACGAAAAAAACCGTCACTATCTTCAAGGAGGGGGGACTATGGCAGCAAAGTTAATTGATGGGACAGCAATTGCAGAGGCGATTCAGGCGGAGATAGCAGCGGAGATCGTCCAACTAAAGGCGCAGTATGGCCTGACGCCGGGGTTGGCAACGGTGTTAGTGGGCAACAATCACGCTTCACAAACGTATGTGCGAATGAAACAACGGCGATGTAAGAAAATAGGATTGCACTCTATCGCGCCTACATTGCCGGCAGATGCAACACAGACGCAAGTGGAAGCTGTAATCCACGAGTTGAATGTCGATCCTGCAATCCACGGTATTCTAGTGCAGCTTCCATTACCCGGCCATCTTGATGAAGAAAAGATACTCAGCCAGGTTAGTTTAGCCAAGGATATAGATGGCTTTCATCCCATCAACATTGGGAAACTGGCAATGAAGCATCGTATACCGTCCTTTGAACCATGCACCCCAGCAGGCATCATCGAATTACTGGATCGCACCGGTATAGAAATCGAAGGAAAAGAAGCAGTAGTGTTGGGACGGAGCAACATTGTGGGCTTGCCAGTTTCTATGTTGCTGCTCAAACGCAATGCAACCGTCACAATCTGCCATTCACAGACCCAGAATTTACCCGCCGTCACCCGCCGCGCCGACATTCTCATCGCGGCAGTGGGACGCACCGAGATGGTAAAGGCGGATTGGGTTAAGCCCGGGGCAGTCGTCATTGATGTAGGAAGTAACAGCGTGGATGATCCCACGGCCAAACGGGGGTATCGCCTCGTCGGAGATGTAGATTTCAAGGCGGTGAAAGAGGTAGCGGGTTGGATTACCCCTTCACCCGGCGGCGTTGGGCCAATGACTATTGCAATGTTGTTGAAAAACACACTCCTCAGTGCCAAACGAACGGCAGGGATACTACAATAAATAAAAGAGGAGGATCAGGTGAAAACAAAACCTGTTGTTGCCGTGATCGGTGCGGGGCCGGCGGGATTGTTTGGGGCAGAACAATTGGTCAAGGCCGGCGCGCGGGTGGCATTACTCAACCGGGATATCAAACCGGGAGGACTGGCGGAGTATGGTATCTATTACGATAAATACACTATCAAGGCCGCGTTGCGCAAACAATTTCGCAAGATATTGGAATGTCCAGACATTGACTACTATGGGAATGTAACCGTGGGAGAAGAGGAAGACCTGACATTGAACGAATTGCGCCAGATGGGATTCCAGGCAATCCTGGTGACGGTTGGCGCGCAAGGCGCAAAATGGTTGGGACTGCCAGGAGAAGAGCTGGAAGGTGTATACCATGCCAAGGATGTCATCTACTACTACAACAACCTACCGCCCTTTAACCGACAAGTCTTCAAGATCGGCAAGCGAGTGGCCCTGGTCGGTGTCGGCAATGTGATGGCGGATATGGCGCATTGGCTCATCTATGACTTGAAAGTAGATCAGGTCATCGCCGTGGCGCGTCGTGGGCCTTCAGAGATCAAGTTTGACCGCCGGGAATTAGAGTATATAGCCGGCAGCCTCAACTTGGAAGACCTGGATACGGAGTTTGCACGCATAGCAGCGCGCGTGGAAGTAGTAGGGCAAGATCTTGCAGAAAGCAAAGCCTTTATCCTATCGGCCCTGGAACGTGCGCCGGTACCTATGTCGAATACACAATTGCACTTCCGCTTCCTATCTGCACCCCGCCAGATTTTGGGGGATGAAAATGGGCGCGTCGCCGGACTGAAGATAGATGATACGGAGTTAATCCTTCAGGAGAACGGAGATACTCGCTCGCGTAGACTATCTACCTCCTATACTTTAGACGTGGACACAGTGATTCTCTGTATCGGCAACAAAGTCAGCGATACGTTTGGACTGCCAGTGGCGTGGAATGAGTTCGTAAAGTCACCCGAAGCTCGCTATCCTATCAACGGCGTATGCTATGAGGTTTACGATCCTGAAGCCAATACACCGATTGAGGGGGTCTTCGTCGCCGGATGGGCGC
This sequence comes from Anaerolineae bacterium, assembly GCA_016931185.1. Taxonomy (GTDB): domain Bacteria; phylum Chloroflexota; class Anaerolineae; order B4-G1; family SLSP01; genus JAFGFI01. The sequence continues at coordinate 2,276 of JAFGFI010000335.1, read as the reverse complement.
GCGAAGCCAGCCAGGGCCAGGTGGGCTATGCCCGCAAAGACGCTACAAACTGCGTCAAGGCGATGGTCCAATATCTTCAAACACGTCCCCCCATACCCACCGGCGGGGCTACCTCACGCTTGGCACTAACAGAGCTAAAAACCTACCTGGAGCAATTGGGAAAGCCAATTGTGACAAAGGATGATGTGGTGCGATTGGATGAGGTGGAACAACAGAGAGCCGAAGCATTAGGACTGGAAGTCTTTAAATTTGACACGAACGATGAAATGTTAGCGGCGATAGGCAAGCATGGCTGAACCCCTTCGTGTTCTGTTAGCGGATGACCACCCGGCCCTGCGCGTAGGACTACGTGTATTATTGGATCGCGATCCTGGCATAACCGTGGTGGGCGAGGCAGATGACGGCGCAACTACCCTCTCCCTGGTAGCCGCACAGTATCCTGATGTTATCGTGTTAGATTGCCAGTTACCGGGGCAAGAGGGAGCGAGGATAGCACAAGAACTACGCGCGCGCACAGTCCCCGCGCGTGTGGTGGCACTGTCCGCCTACGATGATGACCGTTATCTGGCGGAGATGGCCCAGGCCGGAGCTGTAGGGTATCTCCTGAAAAATGAAGCACCGGTGCAGATTGTAGCAGCGGTACAGGCAGCCGCACGAGGAGAAATGTTGTGGACTGACGACCAACGTGCCCGCATCGCGCGCTGGCAAGCCGAAGTCGCTCAATTACGCGAGAGTCTGACCCCCCGCGAACATGAAGTACTGACCCTGGTCGCCGATGGACTGAGCAACAAAGAAATCGCGCAAACCCTATGTATCACTGTCCGCACCACAGACTTCCATGTAAGCAACATCCTGCGCAAACTGGGCGTCATTTCACGGGTTGAGGCGGCGGTGTGGGCAAAAGAACATTTGCATGATACGTGATGTTACGTTTTACGATGTCACTTCGGCGCGCAAAGGTGCAATAAGACCCAGTTGAATGTCTTTGGGTAATGGCACACGGATCACGATCTCCGGCCATAGTTCCAGGGGAGGAGATGTAATCAGCGAGGTAGAAAGCCGGATAGTTTGAAAATCATCGTGAAGATAGAGTCGTTGTCCACAGTGCAGCGCGTCGCAGGTTGCACGTATCCCCGGGCCGCATCGTTTCCAGGGACATGTGCGCCCCAGATAATCTCCCTCTACATTCGCCAGGAAAATATCGCCGCCCCGGTTAAAGCTCTGCGTATGCCCGGACAATTTGCGCCCCAGTTCCGCCAAAGGAGCCAGGAGCATATTGTCGGCCACCGTAACCAGCAAATCAACATCTTTCGGTTCCGGTTTAGCCGTTACCAGGGAGCCAATGAGTGCGATCCGTTCCACACCAGGCAGTGAACGCGCGGTCCGTGTAAAATTAAGGGCTTCTGCAATCAGCCGCGCGCGAGGAGAAGGCCCACTCTGTGATGAGGCGGAGAGTGCATTCCAGTCCTGGATAACCTGAATTTGTTGCGTTGCCAACCAGTTAAGGGCACGTTGGCGCGCGCGTTCGGAGGAAAAAGAAAACCAGCGGTTGCGCTCATCAGGAAAGGCCAGCAAAGTATCCTTGAAACGGCGAAAGGCACCTCTCCCGCTGAGCAATTCCCAGAGATGCTGACGCAACGGCTTATCCTCAATCGTTCGGATAAACGACTGCATATCGGCATAACTGTCCCCTGTATAGGTTTGAGGAATATCTATATAGCGCGTGATGTAGTATTCTTCGACCCGATCCGCTTCCAATAAAGCCTGTTTTCGCCATTCTGGCAGATTACGTTGGTTCAACACCGCAGTAAGGTCAAAGTCCTCATCTGTCTCAGGATCATAAAATTCCTCATAAATAGCCTCCAACTCCCAGCGCGTTTCACGGGTGACCATCAACACATGGCCGGTTTCCAAATCCAGATAATAATCAACTTCATCAGATGCGTATTCAAAAGCGGCTATCAGTGCTTCTAAGTCTACGTCAATATCTCGCATACGTACTCCTGGCGTCACTTTGAGGATAGTAGATTAAACGACACAACTTCTTATCCCTAGTTTATCCTATGTTAATAAAATGGGCAAATGTCACTTCCAGGATGGGCGTCCATCAAAGTTTCGCAAGTGCGATTTTCCTTCCGGGAAGCTACGGGGCTGCCACTGCGTGCTTCCCGGAAGGTTGTTGTTGAACTCAACCTTCCGGGAAGTCCACTCGTCTGGAACAGAACAGGAGGTTTCGGTTGGGCTAAGGGCTGGTTTTAGGGAGCTGGGCGGAACTT
>JAFGFI010000334.1 GCA_016931185.1 Anaerolineae bacterium | reverse complement strand
TCTTCTCTGTCTGCCATGGTGGCTGCCGGGCACAGGCATTGCTCCTGGGAGAGGTGCAAGACCCACTTATCCAGACCCCACTTTCCGAACGGTTCACGCGCCCCGAATCCACATTGCGCCTCTTTGCCGGGCTGTGCCCGGTGGGAAATTTTGCTGTGCAGCAGGAACAGGGGATGACATTGATCGTTCACAAGGGACAGGTTGTCCCCGTACCGGAAGTCTGTATTCCCTTGCTCCCTCACTTGCAGGGTGACCTGAGCCTGCGCGGTATCCAGCAAACTTATGGAGACGCCGCGCTCCAGTGGGTGGGTATGCTATACCAGCAAGGGATAGTGGATTGGGCGTGAGTCACGAATGACGGATGACATCTTTCATTAAACATAGAAACACGGTAATCCTTGACACATTTCACACATCTTCATGTTCACTCGCATTATACCTTACTAGGTGCTCTGCCGGCTGTAGATGCCCTGGCAGAGCGCGCCGCTCACGATGGATTGACTCACCTGGCACTGACGGATACCAATGTTCTTTACGGCGCTATTGCCCTTGATCGCGCGTGCCGTGCGGTGAATATTTGTCCCATTTTAGGTATGGTGGTCACCGTAGCCTGGCCTGCTGATTTGAATTTTCCCGGTGATAATACCGTCCCTGGCCTGCTGGTGTTGCTGGCACAAGGGCCGGTGGGGTATCGTTCTCTCTGTCGTCTCTCCTCATTGATCCAAGGGAGGGCCGATCGTGAAATGCTTGCCCGGCGTGGCGTAAGCTTGGAAGACCTGCGTGCGCATCGTGAGGGCTTGACTTGTATCGGCGGTGGGAGACGTGGATGGGTAGAGCGTGTGATTCGTGCCGGTGATCCCAGGAACGCGCAGCGCTATGTGGGCCGGCTGGCGGGTATTTACGAGCAGGATATTTACCTCAGCCTGGAACTCCATACCCCGGAGGATGTTGCGGTGGCTCGCGAAGTGCTGGCAATAGGTGACTTTCTTGGTGTCCCTGCTGTGGCCGTCCAACCGGTGTACGTGCTTTCCCCGGAGGATGCGCCTCGATTGCGGCTACTCGCGGCGATGAATCATAATTGTCTCCTGGATGCCGTTTCTGCTTCATCGCTGCCGGACGGTGGCAACCCGTGTGTGGGGGTGCATTGGCTCAGTCCAACGGAGATGGAAGCCCGTTTCATAGACTTCCCCGAAGCCCTGACCCGCGTGGGGGATATTATCCGACGCTGCGACCCCGCGCTTCCCACCGGCTCTCATCTCTGGCCGGCCCTCGATCTCCCCGCTGGCGAAACCCCAGAGACTGCATTGGCGGAATGGGCGATGGCGGGACTGCGAGAACGGTATGGGGCCGAGGAACAAGAGAATGGAGGTGTAGAGGAACAGAGGATCCAGGGACGCCTTCGCCACGAACTTTCCGCCATCAACCGCTATGGCTATGCGCCTTTTTTCTTGATTGTGGCGGACATCGTGCGGTTTGCGCGGAAGCATGATATTCCGGTGAGTACGCGGGGCAGTGTGGCGAATTCACTGGTGGCGTACTGTGTGGGGATCACAACTGTCGATCCTATCGCGCATAACTTGCTTTTCGAGCGGTTCCTTAGTCCGGAGCGCGAGGATGTGCCGGACATTGACCTCGACCTGTGCAGCCGTCGCCGGGATGAAGTGCTGGCTTACGTGCGGCATAAATACGGCGCGGATCGCGTCGCGTTGGTGGCAACGGTCAGCACGCTGCAAGCCCGTTCGGCGGTGCGCGAGACGGCCAAAGCCTATGGTGTAGAAGATGCACGTTTGAAACCGCTGTTGGATCATCTTCCTCACGGCTGGCATCCCCGGCGCCGCGATGACCGCGCGTTGGATGAAATTCTGGCTCCGGTGGATGACCCGCATCTGCGTGAAGTGGCGCGGCTGGCCTATAGCTTGGTGGGACAGCCGCATCACTTGAGTGTTCATCCCGGTGGCGTGGTCATTACACCTGGCCCATTGACCGATTTTTTGCCGGTGCAATGGGCGCCCAAAGGTTTCCTCATCACGCAGTTTGATCATCAAGATGTCGAGGTTGTGGGGTTGCCCAAGATTGACCTGCTCGGCATCCGCGCCTTGACCGTGCTGGCAGATGCGGCAGCCCTGGTGCGCCGGGATGCCGATCCTGCTTTTCGTTTGACGGACATTCCCCTGGACGATGCCGTGACCGGTGATCTGTTGGCGCGGGGTGAGACAGTGGGCGTTTTTCAGTGTGAATCGGAGGGAGCGCGGCGCACACTGTGCCAATTACGGGCGCGCACTGTGCGCGATCTGGTGGGCGCCAATGCCTTTTTCAAGCCCGGTCCGGCGACCGGGGGAATGGCGCGGGCTTTTGTGCAGCGTTATCGCGGTGAAGCTCCGGTAACGTATCTGCACCCCGCCCTTGAGCCAATTTTATCTTCAACGCAGGGCGTGTTGCTTTTTCAAGAGCAGATTTTACGCGTGGCAACGGAGATTGCCGGGTTGAGTTGGCGTGAAGCGGGTCATCTGCGGCGCGGGATGAGCAAAATGGACCCGGTGGAGATGGCGCGGATGCAGGTCTCCTTTGTCACAGGTTGTCAACGTCCGCCGCCAGAAGGAGCGGGTTTTACGCCGGAGCAGGCGGAGCAATTGTGGCAGCAGGTCCAGGTCTTCGCCGGTTATGGCTTTAACCAGGGGCATGCCACCGCCTATGCCGATGTGAGTTATCGCTCGGCCTACTTGAAAGCTCATTGGCCTGCCGCTTTTTGCTGCGCGCGTCTCAAAGATTGGGGAGGCTACCACCATCCGGCGGTCTATATGGCGGAGGCGATTCGTTTAGGTATTGATGTCCGCCCACCGCACGTTAACTACAGTGAGGATAGCGTTACATTGGCTTGGGAGGGATCGCAAGCCGTATTGTGGTTGGGTTTATCCCTGGTGCGCGATTTGCGGCAGCAGACTATCGCCGCGTTGGTAGCAGCGCGAAAGCAGGGTCCCTTTGCGGGGTTGCGCGATCTGCTGGTGCGCATCCCTGTGCAGGAAAAAGAACTTACGCATTTGATCCAGGTGGGCGCATTGGATGATCTGGGTGAAAATCGAACGGCTCTGCTTGCTGAAGCTGCCTCCTTGTGGAGGGCGGGCAACGCGCAGCAATTGGCGTTTGATTTTATCCACGGTGACGTAGCACCGGAGACGCCCATGCAATGTTTGGAGTGGGAGAAGCATGGGCTTGGGTATCCGTTCCATGCGTTGCAAATGGTTTTATCGCAACTTTTGACACAAATACCGCTAGCGGCGTCCATGCCGGGTGTCGTGCCATTGCGCCGTTTACCGGAACTGCCGGGCCGGCGTGTGAGTCTCATTGGCGTGCGTCTGCCCGGTTGGGGGGGCGGGCGGGGCTTTAATCTGTGGGATGGTGACACGTGGGAATTGGTCAAACTTCCCCAAGGTCAGCACATTCCTGCCTCGTGGATGCCCGTGTGCGTACAGGGTCACTGGGTGCAGGATGCGTGGGGAAGAGGATGGATGCAGGCGGAGAGTATTTCGATACTGGACATACATTCTTTGGAATTTGAATAGCGTGCTTATAGTCACGGCATTGCGACCGGCACTGGATGGGCGGCAGCTCGGTGACCGGGTGGATGTCGTCTTCTACCGGGGCAGCGAGCGCAAAATCACTTCCCTGGAGTTTATCGCGCCGCCCAAACCGGAAGCTCCTCCGGCTGTGGGGACGCTGGCGGACGTGCTGCGCACGATCTACGCCCAACAACAGACAATACTCACGGAATTGTTAAATGAAGTTCCCGAATCGCGACTCACGTGGACACCAGACGTGACGAAGTGGGGTGCCAAGCAGGTAGTCGCACACTGCCGGATGACTTTGTGGCGCATAAGGGGACATATATAACGCAAGTTGCTACCCTGTGGTAGTGGAAGAAAAAAACCACTTTTCCCTTCTCTTTTTCGCCCCGTAGGGGCGAAAAAGAGAAATTCACGTGATAGGTAGCAACTTAGGTTATATACAACTGAGTATACTACTTGTGCGGGGACTGTCCTACCATTACCTGAGCGATGAGGGGAAAATCATCGGCGCGGTGGTACGCACGCGCACCGGAGTCAAGCCAGTCTTCGTCTCCATCGGTCACCGCGTAGACCTGAGTCGCGCAGTCGAAATGGTGCTGGCCTGTGGTCGTGGCTATCGCCTACCTGAACCCACGCGCTGGGCGGATAAGATCGCGGGCGGAAAAAGCCTCCCCTTTTCTAATTTGCCTCAATCACGAGTATCCTGTTAACGCCCAACTCCTGACTCCTAACTCTTAACTCGCAACTTGCGACTTCACGTTTTTTTCCCCGTCATCAACTTCACATAAATATCCTCTAATGCGGATTCGCGGACGGCGAGGTTGACCAACGCCCAGTTATGCCGGGAGATTGTTTCCAACATACGTGCCATTTCGCTGATCTGCGGGCTGCGGAAAACGTAGTTTCCCTCTTCTTGCACATATTCTAATTTCTCGTAAGATCGGAAGTAGACTTCGTACTCGCGGCGGCCCAGGCTTTGGCGGATGGCATCCATACTGTCGCACACGACCAATCTGCCATCCTTCAGAATGGTGACACGGTCGCAGATGTATTCGACGTGGAACAGGTTATGCGCGCTTAACAGAATGGTCTTGCCTTCCGCCCTGAGTCGCTTGAGGTAATTGATGACGAAAAACGAGGTTAGAGGATCCAGCCCGGAGTTGGGTTCATCCAGGACAAGCAGAGTTGGGTCGTGCAGTAATGTGCGGGCGATGGCGACTTTGCGCTTCATCCCTTTCGAAAGTTCGCCCGTGCGGCGATCCCGTTCTGCCAGTTGCAGGGAATCCAGGAGCGTGTCGATCCGCGCAGCGGCTTCTTGGGAGGGCAGCCGGTAGAGGTCGGCGAAGAACATCAGATATTCGGTGACCGTCATCGTCTCGTAGAGTGGGGTTTCTTCGGGGAGATAGCCAATGAAACGCTTAAGGGCGGTGCTTTCTTTTGCCATGTCCCGGCCCATAACCTGTACTTGTCCGGATGTGGGCGTGAGTAAGCCTAGAATCATCTTGAGCGTGGTGCTTTTGCCCGCGCCGTTATGCCCGATGAGGCCCATAATCTCACCGTCACGCACGGTCAAATTCAGATCATCAACAGCTAAGGTAGTTTGATACCGTTTTGTAATATTTTGAAGTTCGATCATAATTTACCTGCATTTCTCAAGAATCAAAAAAACCTTAAGAAATAAAATATAATGTATACCGTTTTAATTATCGCTAAACGTGAATTGACCCGCCTGCGTTCCCGGTTCACCGGGAAGGCCAGGCCGGTCGTGATGTTATTGCTTCTAGGCGCGCTCCTGACGGCTTACCTGGCGTACCAACAGGGCAATATCCAGGGGCGCAGCCTCTACCGCATCGGGGTATCCCCCGACGGTCCCCTTGTGCGGGATAGCCGTTTCACCGTTGTGACGCTTCCTTCAATGGAGGGTCACGCGCGGGTGGAAGACGGCACCCTGGATGCTTATGTTGACCGTACACACGTTATTCACAGTGAACGCGAGCGTTCCCGTTATGCCACCGGTGCATTGAAACTATACCTTGAGAATCTCGAACTGGCAAGGATCGAAGCTGAGTATCCCCCAGAACAGGCGTTTCCTCTGCGCGTAGAAGTTACCTATTTTCCAGTAGGCAGCCGTGAGCCTGAAATTATCATCCCTTCCCTGATGCGCCCACCCGTGCCCTTCGCCCAGGTTGTCACCGTCTCGATCTACCTGCTCCCTGTTTTTATGGTCAGCGTTTTCTTCACCAGTGGCTTTATGGACGAAAAAGCCGATCGCCGCATCACGGTATTGCTTTCTGCGCCGGTTTCACCCTTCCAGATTATCCTCGGCAAGATGCTGCCCTACACCGGTTTTGCACTGGCTTCTGTAGTGTTTATCACTGCCCTCTTGCGGGGCAAACAGCTATTGGCCTTGGCGATTTTCCTCCCCGTTATTCTCTTCATCTTTTCCATCTACCTGATGGTGCCGCTTCTCTATCGCACGTTCAAAGACACTACCTTTATCTCTATGTTGGCGACGACGGTGATCACTTCTTACCTTGTCTTTCCCGCGATGTTCGCGGGCGTCAACGATCTGAGCTATATGTCTCCGCTCACGTTGGCAGTGAAGATGTACCGGGATCAACCTTTCACGCTGCAAGCCTATCTCACCTCCACCGCGCCGATGTACCTGGTCTTCGCCTTTGCCCTCTATTTGGGCACGCGGATGCTTAATGAAGAATACCTGATGCGCTACCGCTCTCTCTATCACAAGCTGGCCGAAGCCCTTTACCTGGCGCTAAACCGTAATCATCTTTCCTTATCCATAACTTTGTTGAGCCTGTGTCTTATCCCCATTGTCTATATGCTCCAGCTTCTTGTCCTAACGATATCCCTTAACCTGCCCATCCGCATCGCTATCGGCGTTATGATGGTTGCCGTTATCTTGGTAGAAGAAATTGCTAAATCCGCCGGCATCGTTGTCCTGTTGGAAAATAGGGATATAGGCAGTTTCAAAGAGATCGTCCAGCTTTCCTTTCTATCGGCTTTCGGTTTCTTGGTGGGGGAGAAGTTGCTGCTCTATGTTTCTATCAGTGTTGTCTCCCAATCCATCTATTCCGCTGCCGTCGTCAGCGCGGGCAAACTGTGGATTCCCCTCGTCGCACACTTCATCTTTACGACCCTCGTCACTGAAATCACGCGCCGCTGGAGTGTCAACCGCTACCCTTATGCTCTGATCATTGGCGCAGCTATCCATGTGCTGTATAATTTGTATGTATTGGGAGTAATACCATGAAAGGAGAATGGTGAATTGCGGGCCGCGAATTCATTTATCAGCTTATCACGCATCACATTTTGCGTTTTGCGAAATAAAATCTTATGCATGCATTTCTCGTCTTAGTTAAAAAAGATCTGCGCTCCGTGGCGAAGGAGCGCACGATGCTGATTGCTATTGCGATCCAGCTTTTTATTGCTTCGTTTTCCTCCGCGCTGCTGACGGGATTGTTGGCGTATTATGACCCGGATGCTATCAATCTCAGCGCGCAGATACGCCCCCGTGTAGGCATTATCGGGGATATGCAAAGCCCCCTGGTGACGTTCCTGGAAGATCGTAGTGCCCGTTTAACAGTCTTTGCTACCCCGGAGGATGCTGAGCAAGCCTTTTTTGCCGGCCAAATTGATGCAGCGATTTGGATACCCGGCAAGGATGCAAGTACAGCCGATCTTAAGCTCTACCTACCGGATTCTGAAACACAGGCCTCTGTCATCTTGATGTTGTTGCGGGAACCTCTTAAACGATATGAGAACACCGTGCGGGTACAACAAGGACTTCGTGTCTACTATACTGATGTCGAAGGTGAGCCGGCCACTGCTTACGAGTTCCGGTATGCAGTGATTCTGACGTTGCTGATGTTCTTTCCCGCTTTTGTCACGGGTAACCTGGTAGTGGATGCGATCTCCGAAGAATTTGTCAATCGCACGCTGGACACACTCTGGACCGCGCCTCTCTCACTCAATACTATCCTGGGGGCAAAAATGACAGCAGCGGTATTGCTTTCTGGAATACAGTGCATCCTGTGGGTCATCCTGCTACGTTTGAACGGCATTGTGATTTATAACTGGGGGTTGGTGTTGTTGTTGGCCTCGCTCAGTGCCGCATTGATTGCTGCCTGTGCTGCACTTATCACCCTTGTATTCAAGGACCGTGAGCGATCTCAATTCATCTACGCCGTCTTTATCCTACTCACTACCGGTTTGAGTTATTTTTCCAATGCCTCTCCTATTGCACTGACGACCCGGTTAGCTATTGGGGACGTTTATACGGGTTTCCTGCATATTATTCCTTATGTCCTGCTTCTACTTATCTTGCTTGCGATCCTTTTCTCGACATCACGAAAGTGGATTGAGAGATAGTTGGCACATCTGAACACAGGTCGTAGCGAAGGAGACTCAATAAAGCATGGATATAAAAATCTTGCTCATAGATGGTGAAACACGAATCCGGCAGACATTTGCCCATACCCTGGAATTAGCAGGTTATACCGTGATCTCTGCTGAGAATGGGGAAGCCGGCCTGACGTTGTTTATCCAGAATTCCCCCGATCTTGTTTTTCTTGATCTGCGGTTACCTGATATGGATGCGCTAGGGGTACTCCAGGCACTTCGTGCCCATGATCCAGAAATTAACGTTATCTTGATTGCCGGACATAGTGAGGCGGACACTGTCATTGCAGCTTTGCGCGCGGGGGCTTCTGTTTTTCTTTCTGAACCCGTTGACCAGGTAACTTTGGAGAGTGTCCTGCGCCGTGTAGAAGAACGCATTCATCTCAAGCGTCAATTGCGCGCCAGTCAGGAGGCGTTGCGACAACAGAATGTACAGCTTGAAGCGCAGATCAGGGGACGCACTGCTGAATTGGAGGAAGCGTTAGCAAAGTATCGCGTGCTTTTTGATATGTTTCCCCTCGGTATCACTATTTCCGATGCCACCGGACAGATTATAGAAGGAAATCGGGAGTCAGTACGGCTCTTGGGGATCTCGCGCGAGGAACACGCGGCACGGCAGATAGACGGTGCGGAATGGCGCATCATTCGCCCGGATGGTTCCCCGATGCCCGCCGAGGAGTATGCCAGTGTGGGGGCCTTAAAAGAGAGGCGGCTGGTTGAAAATGTTGAAATGGGCATTGTCAAACCTGACGCTGATATTACCTGGATCAGTGTCACCGCCGCGCCTTTAGGGGATGATCGGGTCGTCATTACTTATAATGACATCACCCAACGCAAGCGAACGGAGGAAGCCCTGCGAGAGAGTGAGCAGCGATACAGGTATCTATTTGAGAACGCGCCCGTCGGGATTTTCCAGACAAATTCTCAGGGACGGGCACTTGTGGTCAATGCGGCTATGGCTCACATTCTGGGGTTGGATTCTCCTGAAGAGGCTGTAGCTTATTACACTAATTTGGGCGAACAGCTTTATGTCCATGCTGAGCAACGTGAACAGTTCTTGCGATTGCTGAAAAAACAGGGTTTTGTGGAGAATTTTGAATATGAGGCGCGAACTGCTGATGGACGGAACATCTGGCTGACGATGAATGCCCGCATCATACCCCATGACGCAGACGAAACATTCGTTATTGAGGGGTTCACAACGGATATTTCTCAGCGTAAGCAAGCCGAGGATGCATTGCGCGGGAGTGAAGCCCGTTTACGCAGTGTTGTGGAGAATATGCCGGTGATGATGGATGCGTTTGACGATGACAATACTGTTACTGTCTGGAATCGGGAATGTGAGCGTGTGACCGGCTATAGTGCCACAGAAATTATAGGAAATCCGCGTGCCCTGGAAATATTGTATCCCGACGCTGCATATCGCGCGCGGATGTTGGCAGAACTAGGTGTGTTGGGGTTTGATTTCCGTGACCAGGAATGGACGCTTACCTGTAAAGATGGCGCCCAAAAGACGATCAGTTGGTTCAATATCTCAGACAGATTTCCTATCCCCGGCTGGAATAGTTGGGCTATTGGCATGGATGTTACCGCGCGAGTGCAGGGTGAGGCTCAGGTAAAACGTCTCAATACAGTGTTGCGGGCAATCCGCAATGTCAATCAGCTCATTCTCAGGGCAAAAGATCGCGATCATTTGCTCCAGGGAGCCTGTGATAATCTTGTTAAGACACGTGGCTATTATGATGTATGGATCGCCCTGTTTGATGAAGAGGGAAAGCTTGAAACAACTGCCCAGTCCGGTTTGGGCGCAGAATTCCTGACGATGGTTGAGAGGTTAGAGCGGGGTGAATTGCCCATTTGTGGAAAGCAGGCGTTGGCGCAGCCGGGGACTGTGGTCACTCAGAGGCATACCTGTAGATATTCTGAGTGTCCCCTTGCGGCGAGTTACGCGGGCCGGGAAGGAATGATCGTCCGTCTGGAGTATGGGGAGAAAGTCTATGGCTTATTGACGGTCTCTATTCCTGCCGATATCGCGGCAGACCAGGAAGAACGGACCTTGCTTTTAGATGTTGCCAGGGATATTGGCTTTGCCTTATATAGTATTAAGTTGGCGGAGGCGCACAAGCGGGCCGAAGTGTTATTGCGGGAAAGTGAAGAACGTTTCAGAGGGGTTTTTGAGACCAGTTCTACGGGTATTGCCATTGTGGATACGATCACCCAGCAGTTCCAGGAGGCTAACGCCAGTTTCCTCAATATCTTAGGTTACTCGTTAGAAGAATTACGCCACTTGACGGTGATAGATATCACATACCCCGAAGACTGGAAGCGGGAAATGTCGCTTGTGCGAGCTTATCTTGATGGAACGCTGCCCGTATATGCGATCGAGAAACGCTATATCCGGAAAGATGGCGAGCTACGGTGGGTACGCACTACAGGCGATATACTGTTTACTGACCCCGACAAGCCCCCCCTGGCTATCGCTAATGTGGAAGATATTACCGAACGCAAGCGGGCGGAGGCAGCGCTGCGTGAAAGCGAAGAACGTTTCCGGCAAATCTATGAGCATATGACGGTAGGGGTGGCGGAAGTAGCATTGGATTTTCGAATCAAAAGTGCAAACGAAGCCTATTGCCGTATGCTAGGATACCGTGAAGCAGAGCTAATTGGCAAACACCTCAGAGATATTACCCATCCGGATATGGTAGAAGAAAATCTACGTAAGCAATCGCAGTTGGGACGGGGCGAGATTGAACACTACCGCCTGGAGAAGCAGTTCATCCACAAGAATGGAAGTGTTATCTACGGTATTTTGGATGCGAATCTGGTGCGCGATGTCACGGGTAAACCGGCCTATTTTCTCGGCAGTGTGTTGGACATCACCCAACGCAAGTATGCAGAGGTACAGCTTAAACAAGCATTGGCCGAAAAAACCACGCTATTGCAAGAGTTATATCACCGCACGCGCAATAACATGCAAGTCATTTGTGCGTTGCTTGATTTTCAAGCGGAATACATTGATGACCAGCGTGTCTTGCATGCGTTTGTGGAAACTCAAAATCGCATCCAATCTATGGCCTTGGTTCACCAAAAACTCTACCAATCTCAAGATTTGTCACGTATCAATTTGCAGGACTATGTCTATGATCTAACTTCCTTCTTGTTGCAAAGTTATCATATCCCACATAATAAAATAGAATTTACATTTGAGATGGAAGATGTGTTCGTCTTGATTGACACTGCTATTCCGTGTAGTTTGATCCTGAATGAAGTGTTATCCAATGCTCTCAAACATGCTTTCCCCGATGATCGGCGTGGAGAGATCACCGTGCGCCTCAGACGTCTGGAGGAAGAGGTCATAGAATTGCAAGTGTCCGATAATGGTATCGGAGTACCGGCAAATTTCGATTTCCGGCGTGACGGCCGGTTGGGGTTGAAGATTATCCTTACCCTCGGTAGAAGGCAATTGCACGGTCAAGTGCGATTCGAGCGGCATCATGGGGTGACCTGTCGCTTGCGCTTTAAGGATAACCTATACACCCCACGAGTGTGATATATATAGCGACCAGATGAAAATGCAAAGTGCTAAAATGTTCTTTTGCTTGACAAACAAATAAGTCCCCTATATACTAAATTTAATATTTCTTAATTGTATCTCTGAAGCGGCGGGATTTAGAGAACATATTAAAGTTTTCCACAGTTCTTACTTCTTTTTCAAAGATCGGTTTTTACCTTATGAGGAGGTATTATACGGTTAGTAGGTAGGGGTATCGTATTTGAAACCAAAGACTACAAAAATCTCAGCAGACCCCAGTACTTTGCGCGCTTTTTATCCAACGTAGGTACTTGGTATCTCCCGGTAAGGTAACTTGTGAGACATTTGTAGTTTGGCTCGTACTCAAGTTAAGTGCGATAGCTCTACTGCAGGTTACTATTAGACAGTTTAGCTCAGTTATCTATATACTTTTAAGGAGGGACCATGTCACAGAAGAGAAGTCGGCGTCAGTTTTTGAAAGATTTGGCTGTACTGGGGGCGGGGGTGGCAATTGCCGGTTGTAGTCCGGTAGTTGTAACTGTTGAAAAGGAGGTTGTAAAAACTGTCGAGGTCGAAAAAGAAGTCGTGGTTGAAAAAGAAGTGGTAAAAACTGTCGAGGTTGAAAAGGAAGTCGTGGTCGAGAAGCTGATCACGGCTACCCCTGAGGCAGTTGAACCCGAGACCAAAACGGTCAAGTTTATGATCTGGGGTGGGGCGGCAGAGAAGGAGGCCTGGCAAGCGCGTGAGGATCTTTTCTATGAAAAATACCCTTACATCAAAATTGCTATTCTCTACCCGCCAGGTAACTATAATGAGAAATTAACAGCGATGCTGGCTTCTGGCACGGCGCCCGATGTGTTTATCCCCGAAAGTATGCGTACTGCTGTGCCGCAGGGTATTTTGCTTCCACTTGATGCTTATGTTGAGGCAGATACAGAGTGGGACGTTGCAGATTTCCTCCCCGGTCAAATGGAACGCGGGCAATACCAAGGCGTGCAATATTGTATTCCAGGAGGACTTGGTCCGCAAGTGTTATTCTGGAATATGGATCTCTTTGCAGAAGCAGGTCTTGAAAACCCCAATGAATTGTACGACAAGGGTGAATGGACACCGGAGAAGTTCTTGGAATATGCACAGGCCCTGACTAAGAAAGAGGATGATAAATACACTGTCTTTGGCTTTATGTTCTACTGGCCCGAATACGTGCTTTGGCTGCACCATTTTGCTGTTCCGATGTTTGACGCAGAATATACCAAGTGCATGTTTGATGAAACTACCCTCAATGCTATTCAATGGACGGCGGATTTGATCAACGTAGAACACATCAGCCCGCTTCCCTCTGAGTTAGGTGAGTTTGGTTCGTGGCCTGGCTTCCGTGATGGTAAATATGCCATGTTCATTAGTGGCCCGTGGCAGCAAGCCCGGTTAGCCGATTCTGAGTATAACTGGGATATTGCTTGGCCGCCGGCTACAGCAGAAGGTGGCCCCGCTATGTCAGCCGGACGCGGCGGTACAGCAGTCTATGCTTTATCTCAGGTACCCTATGAAGCTTATAAATGGGCTTCATTTACAGAAAGCAAGGAAAGTGAGGCCGTTTGGGCCGGTTTGGGCTTTGATTTACCTGCCCGACAATCACTCATTCCTAAATATGAGTCCGGCGAACTTTTCACCAATCCCGACGCGGTGCCTCCAAGTGTAGCGATGTGGTACAACGTTACGCGCGAGGCTACTTCACAATGGACAGGGGGTTGGTTAGTGCCGCAAACCGAAAGTCTGTTAGGGACGGCCTGGGGACTGGTCAAAAGTGGCGAAGCAACCGCCGCCGAAGCTTTTGGCGAAGATTTGATCAAAGATATCGACGCTTCTCTCGCGGGAGTCTAGGCTTAGATCGACCCAAAAAACCTGGGTGCCAGGATATACTCTTGGCACCCATTTCTTGTTCAAAAACTCGGGATGGTCTGGGTTAGATTGACCTACGCTTATCGAAGCCTGAAGTGTCAATCTAACAAGCAAGATTTCTGAACCTTACCAAAGGTTCAGAGGGGTGTTCGTCACTTTTTCGCGTGGAAGACTACAAAAGTCTCAGCAGGTACTTAGTTGACGAGTGGCCTCCGTTCAACGAAGTGGCTGATCGATAAGGCCGCTAGTAAGACTTTTGTAGTCTGGGTCTATTATGCGAAACTTTGATGCATACTCGGTTCAGAATTGCAGTTGGCTTGAACGGAGGTACTATGTTTGAACTTGGAACCAGCATCAAAAAGATTAAAAAACGCGGCGGACGAAAATTGGGTAAACAGGCGCTGCGGGAAGAACGCCAATTTTACCTGTTTATTATGCCCTGGCTTATCGGCTTTTTCCTCTGGCATGCAGGACCGATGTTATATTCACTATACATTAGCTTCACCAAATGGCAGATTTTATCGGCCCCGATTTGGATTGGTCTGGATAATTACAAAACTCTATGGCGAGACATCTTTAACCCCAGCCGCCTGGTCTTGTTTCGCCAGTCCCTGATAGTGACCACCATTTTCACGGTATTGATGGTGCCGCTGCGTATGATTGTTGACTTGGGTGGCGCGATTTTGCTGAACCAAAAAATTAAGGCCATGCCCTTTTTCCGAGCTGTATTTTATTCCCCTACCATCGTCCCGGCTATCGCCAGTGCAATGGTTTGGTCATGGATTATGCAGTCCAACGGAGGGTTGATCAGTTTGTTGCTTAACAAATTAGGGCTGCCGAACCAAACCTGGTTATATGATCAGGATACAGCATTGTTCACCCTGGTGGGAATGAGTCTTTGGGGCTTTGGGTCACAGATGCTTTTCTTCCTGGCCGGTCTTCAAAGTGTGCCTCCGCACCTTTATGAAGCCGCCGAAATAGATGGCGCTACTGCATGGCAGCGCTTTTGGTATGTTACGCTTCCTATGTTATCGCCCGTTATCTATTACAATTTAATCACCAGTATGATGGGAGCGTTCCAGGTGTTTGATAGTGCGTTTCTTTATACCGGCGGCGGCCCTAATTACGCTACCCATTTTTATGTACTTAACGTTTACAATACTGGCTGGCGCGATCAAAATTTCGGACTGGCCAGCGCAATGGCCTGGATATTACTGGGCATTATCTTATTGATGACGTTGCTAGTGGTGCGATCTTCAGCAGCCTGGGTGTATTACGAAGGGGAGGTCAAGCGATCATGACGGAGAAAAAACGGAGTTTAGAGGAATTTCGCTGGTGGCGTGGCCAACGTTTTCGTAACATCGTCTCCAAAATAGTAATCTATATGTTGTGCATTCTTATAGGTCTTTTCCAAGTCTTGCCTATGATCTGGATGCTCTCAGGGTCGTTGAAAAAGCCGGTAGAGTTATTCCGCGATCCCCCGATGTGGATTCCCAAAAGCTGGCAATGGCAAAATTATATAGACATGTGGACTGCGCTCAAACTGGAAGACAATGTCACACTGGCACTACCACGTTATTTGTCAAACACTGTAATTATTACCGGCATTGTTTTGGTGGGTACTCTACTTTCCAACACACTGGTAGCCTTTGGTTTCGCCCGTCTGCGCGCTAGAGGTAAAGAAATTCTATTCTTGATTTTACTGATCACGATGATGCTGCCAGCTCACGTTACCTGGCTTTCAGTGTACATTATCATGTCCAGATTGCCCTATCCCGCGCTGCCGCAGTTTGTGTGGGACATTATCAATTGGTTTCTATTCCAGGTTTCCAACATTCAACTGCTGCCTCCATCGCATCCCCCTAACTGGATTGATACGTATCTTCCTTTGACAGTGCCTTCCTTCTTCGCCGGTGCGGGGACGGTGTTTCTGCTGCGCCAATTCTTTTTAACGGTGCCTATTGAACTTGACGAAGCTGCTCGTATTGATGGGGCCGGCACATTGCGTATCTACTGGTCTATTTTCTTACCCCAGGCCAAACCCGTTCTGGCCTCGGTGACCATCCTGACGTTTATCGGGCAATGGAAAAACTATTTCAGTCCCCTGTTATATCTAAATACCACCGACCTGTATCCGATTGCGACAGGTATCCAGTATTTTCGCGGTTTCGCCGATTACGCTACGCAGTGGCACCTGTTAATGGCTGCCGGTGTTGTTCTCAGTATCCCCCCCTTTATTATCTTTCTTGTCTTCCAAAGATACTTTGTAGAAGGGTTATCACTCACCGGACTGAAAGGATAAGATGTCAAATTACTAAGGTATTTTTCGTTTTTAGGCACGCCTAAAAACGAAAAATATCCTGAAATCTCCTTCAATTCACCCGCCGTCCCTTAAACGCCGTCGCTTGTTCCAGGATTGCCGCCGCCCCTTGTTGGGCGATGTCACCGGCAGTCCCCAACATCTGTGCTAATTCGGTCAAACGAGCTTCATTTTGCAATGGGATTACGTCTGTAACCGTGCGCTGGTGATCCACCCGCTTCTGCACCCGGAAATGGACATCTCCAAAACCCGCCAGTTGTGGTAGATGGGTGATGCACAGAACCTGATGCTGGATGGCTTCTGTTTCTGCGTTGTTGCTCGTCAAGCGCCATAACTTCGCGCCTACCACCGTACCGACCCGCCCGCCAATACCCTGATCAATCTCATCGAAAATCAGTGTCGGGGTTTGATCGGCCCGCGAGAGTACCGTCTTCAACGCGAGCATTAAGCGCGCGGTTTCTCCGCCGGACGCGATGCGCGTCATCGGCTTCAATCCTTCCCCCACATTAGGGGCGATGAGAAATTCTATTTGATCCATTCCAGTAGCATCAAATGCCACGCGTGTGGCCCAATCGCCTTCCATCGTTAAGCGTTCTCCGCTGGTAACCGATACACCAGATGGCACTGCTTCTGCTACCGGGACCCCTTGCTCATCGGCCCGCCATTGGAACGCCACCCCAAATCGCGCTCCCTGCATCCGTAAGTCGTTCAATTCAACCTCTACCCCGGCGGATAGCCGGGCAGCAGCCTCTTGACGTTGTTGTGAAAGTCGTTCACATTGCCGGGCACAGTCTTCTAATAGGGCTTGCTCTTCTTCTACCAACTCCGCAATGCGTTCGTCGCTGTGTTCCAACGTCTGCAGTTGCGCTGCGGCTTGCTTTGCATACGCGATGACTTCGGCAATATCCCCCCCATATTTACGTTCCATTTGCCGGATCAGGGATAGCCGTTCCTGCACCCAGCGCAACCGCTTAGGGTTAAATTCTACCTCTGTCAGGTAATCACGCAGCGTGCCCGTCACATCCTCTACCTGGTAGCCAATCTCTGCCAACTGCTGGGATGACCCAGACAATGACGCATCAATGCGCGCCAGGGCATTCATATCTCGCTGCGCTTGACCGAGCAAATCCACAACCGAAGCCGCTTCATCCGTGCCCTCTTCAAGCAACATAAGTAGCCCTGACGCCAGTGAGGCCAGTTGTTCGGCATTGCTCAGGCGTACCAACTCCGCTTCCAGTGTTTCATGTTCACCCACTTCCAAGCGCGCTTCGGTAATCTCCTGTACCTGGAACCGTAATAAATCAATGCGCTGCATCCGCTCCCGCTCGTTTTGGCGCAGGTCGCGCAGCTCATGGCGTACCCCCAACAACTCCCGTACCATGCTCTGTACTTGCGCGCGTAATGTGTCCAGGTTGGCAAAACGATCCAATAACGTGAGATGCTCACGCACGCGCAATAAACTTAAGTGCTCACTTTGACCGTGAATGTCTACCAAACATTCGGCGATCTCGCGCAGCAATGCCACCGAGACTACACTCCCGTTCACGCGTGCCACCGTGCGCCCGCTCATGCGCAGCTCACGGCTAAGCCAAAGCGTGTCAGGTTGCTCCCCCTCAAGTCCCTCGCGCTCTACAAGCGGCAGAATGATCGCCTGTTGTGGTGGGTCCAATAGGAACATCCCCTCCACACGCGCCCGCGACGCGCCTTTTCGTACCGCCGTTGTATCCGCGCGTCCTCCTAATAACAAGGCTACTGCATCAATCAAAATGGACTTTCCCGCGCCCGTTTCCCCGGTCAAGATATTCAAGCCCGCTTCTAAGCGCAGGTGCAATTCATCTATAATCGCAAAATCTTTAATATGGATTTCTCTTAACACAAGTCACCTCAAGAGAATTATGAGTTAGGAGCTGCGAGTTAAGAATGAAGAAACACTTCACGCTTGATTCCCAACTCCCAATTCCTGACCTTTTTCTCTTCCGAATTTCCCTTGAGCATAGCCCAGTTGACAAATAAAGCAAGTGATTATCATTGGAAAGGGCTGCATGAGAGGGCTTGAAGCTGTCTTGATAGTTTTTGAGAGCGGTTTTATGTTATGATAGCTCTTGAATTTGGGGAGGATACAATGGTATCATCACGTTTGCCTGGTTTTTATAATCTTTCTATACAAGAACGATTGAATTTTATAACTGAACATGT
Organism: Anaerolineae bacterium; assembly: GCA_016931185.1. Classification (GTDB taxonomy): domain Bacteria; phylum Chloroflexota; class Anaerolineae; order B4-G1; family SLSP01; genus JAFGFI01. The sequence continues at coordinate 1,166 of JAFGFI010000334.1, read as the reverse complement.
CCGGCTTACCCAAGAAGAATGTGATATTCTGAAGGGCGCGCTTGGCCTAGATGTGCAGCGCGCGGAACAGATGATCGAAAATACGGTGGGGCTTTATGCCCTCCCGCTGGGGATTGCGGCTAATTTCATTGTCAATGGACGTGAAGTGTTAGTGCCGATGGTCATAGAGGAACCCTCCGTGGTTGCGGGAGCTTCCTTTGCTGCGAAGCTGGCGCGGGCAGGTGGAGGGTTTACGGCCGTCACCGACGACCCAATGATGATCGGCCAAATTCAACTGGTGGAAGTTGCCGATCCATGGGCGGCGCGAATTGAAGTCCTGGCTCACAAAGCAGAATTGTTGGCGACAGTGAACGAAATAGATCCGGTACTTATCAAAGCCGGCGGTGGCGCGCGCGATATTCAAGCCCGCGTGTTAGCGCAGACGGCTACAGGGCCGATGCTGATTATTCATTTACTCTACGATGTACGCGATGCGATGGGGGCGAACGCTGTCAACACTGCTTGCGAATACCTTGCGCCCAAACTGGAAGCCATTACGGGGGGCAAAGCCTTTTTGCGCATTTTGAGCAATCTGGCGGATCAACGCCTGGCCCGCGCCCGCGTGAGCATTCCAGAAACTGCCCTGGGTTTCGATACCTATAGCGGTGTGGACGTAGCAAAGGGGATTGAACAAGCGTGGGCTTTCGCCGCCGCCGATTCTTACCGGGCCACAACGCACAATAAAGGTATTATGAATGGCGTGGACGCCGTTACCCTTGCTACCGGTAACGATTGGCGCGCAGTTGAGGCGGGGGCACACGCCTACGCCGCCCGCGAAGGGCACTACGCCCCTCTGAGTACCTGGCGTCGCGATGGTCTGGGGAATCTGGTGGGCACATTGGAAATGCCGCTGGCCCTGGGTACCGTTGGCGGCAACACGCGCGTCCATCCCACGGTGCGGGTCGCGCTCAAAATTCTTGGCGTCACCACGGCGCGGGAATTAGCGGGCATCGTGGTCAGTGTCGGGTTGGCACAAAACCTGGCTGCCCTTCGCGCGCTTGCAACCGAGGGTATCCAACGCGGGCACATGAGCTTGCACGCCCGCCAAGTGGCTATTGCAAAGGAATTACCCGTTAACGCGGTGCGTTCACCAGCAGTTGGATGAAAATTTAAGACGAAACTAAGTT
>JAFGFI010000333.1 GCA_016931185.1 Anaerolineae bacterium | reverse complement strand
TTTAGGCAAGGTTCAGAAACCTTGCTTATCAGATTGACATTTCTAGGCTAAACAAGGGGAAAGTGTCAATCTAACTTAAACCATGCCATATTTTAGTTTTGAATACGAACAATGCAACTGACGGCGAGAGTTTGGAAACGGAACTACAGGAATTTTAACGCGGTAGAGATACCGCGATTATGATTTACGGAGGAAAGATGCAATTTACTGAACAGGACCTTGAAACTATTTTACACGCGCTTAACTTTGCGGCGGAGAAACACCAGGATCAGCGCCGTAAAAATCGCACGACGCCACCTTATATCAATCATCCGATCCATGTGGTCAATATTCTCTGGGATATCGGTGGTGTGCGGCACATTCCCACCCTGGTAGCGGCTGCGTTACACGATACACTGGAAGATACAGATACAACCACCGAGGTACTGGCGGCACATTTCGGGGTGGAAGTGTTGGCTTTGGTACAGGAAGTAACAGATGATAAATCCCTGCCTAAGGCTACACGTAAACAACTGCAAATTGAGCACGCGCCTTACCTTTCCTTTGAAGCTAAACATATCAAATTAGCGGATAAAATCGATAATGTCAGGGATGTAGGGCATAATCCTCCTGTCAATTGGACCTACCAACGTTTGATCGCATATCTTGATTGGTCGGAGGCTGTGGTTGCTGGCTTGCGTGGAACAAATGAAAAATTGGAAGTTTATTATGACGAAGTTCTGCGAGAGGCACGCCAACTTCTAGCTCATTGAGTATCAAATCCGGTTACAATTTCTATGGGGTTTAAAAGGTTAAATTCTTTTTTAATGTGGTATAATGACCTCAGTATGGTAATGTGGCAGATAAGATCTTTAGAATTTGTAAATTTAATAAAGAAGGAGCTATATAATGGGTAAGTATTTTGTGCAGTGGGGGCGGTTGTTAATGGGCCTGTTGGCCGTTTTATTTGTGTTAGGAGCATGTGCGCCACAGACCACCCCGGAGCCAACGGATACGGTGACACAGGTTCCAACATCCGAACCAACAGACACACCGGTCGTAGTAGAACCAGAGGAGACTGAGTCATCGACGAACACACCGGAACCCGATGAGTCAGCTATTACAGCTCCAGAAGAACCGGGATATTGTGAAGCTTCTCCTTTACCAGAATTACCCGTGCGCTCTATGGATGCCACGGATTGGTTTAAAGGGGCGGAGGATGCTGAGATTACAATTTACGAGTATTCAGATTTCCAGTGTCCGGGATGTGGTGGGATGTATCCCGTCTTAAATGCATTTATCAAAGCTAATCCCAATGTGCGCCTGGTATACCGGCATTTCCCCCTAGATTTTCATGAGAAGGCCTTTGTGACTTCAGAAGCAGCGGAGGCTGCGGGTGCGCAGGGGAAATTCTGGGAAATGCACAACTTGCTCTTTGATAACAAAAGTGAGTGGGAGCAGCTTTCCGTAGAGGAAGCGCGCATCAAAATGAATGATTATGCTGAGGAATTGGGGCTGGATGTTGAAAAATTTACGCGTGAGATGGAAGCTGGAACTTACAAGGAAAAAATTCAGGCACAATATGACGAAGCTCGAGACATGGGATTGCCGGGTACACCTACCTTTTTGTTTAATAATGTAATCTTCCCTTCCGATATGGGGCTTTCATATAGCAGTCTTCAAGCCTTCTTAAGTTTTTTGCAAAATTATGAGAAGTTGTTCTTTGAAGAGCCACCTGCGATGACAATTACAGAGGATGATGTATTTGAGGCTACCATCAAGACGACGCAGGGGGATATTGTGGTTGAATTGCTTGCCAACTCTGCGCCTACTCACGTCAACAACTTTGTTTTCCTGGCAAACCAAAAATGGTATGAGGATGCAGAGTTCTTCTTCGTGCAGGATAATTTTGTGGCCGTCACAGGCGATCCTAGCAACTCCAGCATTGGGTATCCTGGATATTATTGTGTAGGTGAAGAACAAGGGGTGTTTGATCAGGGTGGATTATTAGGGATGTTATCTAACGGTCAGTTCTTTTTCACCCTGGGAACGGATGCTGCACAGTTGAGCAATAATTATGCTCTGATAGGACGGGTAACTGAGGGAGCTAATGTGCTGGATGCTCTGTCCCGGCGAGTGATGGGGGACCCAACAGCCCCCGAAGCTGACAAATTAGTATCAGTGACGGTAGTGAAAAAATGAACGAAACACCATCGCGGCTGCAGACAGCGCGGCTGCAGACAGCCGATGATAGGCGGACGCAAACGTTACGTGTGCTTTGGGGGATCGTTGCCATTATTGGTGGATTGGCGATACTCGGTAGTTTGCTGGCACTTTTGCTGACCTTTTTAGTGCCGGCATTACGCGCGGATGCTTTTGGTGTTGTCATTGCGAGTTCGAGTATCGTTGGACTTTTGTTAAGTAGTGGCCTGGTCTGGGCAGGGGTTTCTGGTTGGAGTGGCGTCGTTTCCCCACGTATTTACTCTCACTGGGCGTGGTTGATCTTCTTACTTTTAGCCGGTGTTTTGATAATTGTGGCAGTCTGGATACCCGCCGAACACCAGCTTTCTCCATGGTTCGCCCCGTTTCACGCGGGGTTGATTATATTTCCTGCACTAGCAATCCTTTCATTAGTGGTTTTAATGACAGGACAACCGATGATCTTGACATGGCGACAGTCTTTCCTTGCAATAACGGGCGGCATTTCAACCGTAATCCTCGCGTTGCCGGTTGAGTTGATCGGATTTTTGATCAGCGGAGTTGTTGTAATCGTCTTAGCCTTCTTTTTCCCCGGTGGAGAGGCTGAGGTCAATCGAATTACCGCTTTTGTCGAACCTTATCTTAATATGCCGATGTCAACAATGGAAATATCACCAGGAACCCAGATTCCTCTTGATATGGAAGAATATATGTCAATATTGTCTTCCCCGGTGGTATTGGGAATATTGGCACTAACCTTGGGTGTTGTCACCCCCGTAATTGAAGAATTAGGCAAAGCCCTGGTTATCGGTGTGATGGGATATTGGTCGCGCCCCTCTCCATTACAAGGGTTTATTTGGGGAGTAGCGGCAGGTATAGGGTTTGCCATTATTGAGGGTGTTTCTAATGGAGCTATGGGTCTGGGTGATACTTTAGGCTGGTTGAGTGGTGTCGGCACGCGTGGAATGGCTACTGCGATGCACGCGCTTACGACGGGACTGGTAGGGTTGGGATGGGGGTTGTTCTATCATCGAAAACGTTGGGCGTTGCCTTTGGCCTATAGTGCGGCGGTCATTTTCCACGGACTATGGAATTTTAACATCATTGCCACCCTGGGTAGCACAAGCCTGAGTATTGATGCGCCATCCATAGGCACGTTTGTTACGTTTATGACCATTGGTGTACAGGGGGTATTAGTTTTACTGGCGCCTTTATCCTTATTGGGGATCCCCCTGTTACTCCGTAAACGAAAGAATTCAACTGGATGAAATTTACGGCCTGAAGGCCGGAGCAAAAAAGTATTTTTCGGGTGGGGTTCCTTGCCCGAAAAATACTCTCTTTAGTCTGCCGCTTTAGTGATCTATTTTCTAGGAAGGAGCAAGCTATGGTAACTGAAATCACGCAAATACCTGTTGATGTTATTCAGAATTTTATGATTGATACTTTCAAGGCTTTAGGGGTTTCCGATGAGGATGCTCGCGTCTGTGCCGATGTGTTGATTACTTCGGATTTACGAGGAATTGAATCTCATGGTATAGGGCGGTTAAAATACTATTATGACCGTATTGCGGCAGGAATTCAATTCCCTACAGCAAAGTGGGAGATTGTTAAAGAGACCGAGACGACGGCTGTGATAGACGGTCATCACGGGATGGGGCATGTTGCCGCTTACCACGCGATGCAGTTGGCTATCAAGAAGGCGAAACAGTATGGGGTGGGAGTGGTAACAGTGCGCAATGGCACGCATTTTGGCATTGCGGGCTACTATCCCCTGATGGCAGCGAGAGAGGGTATGATGGGATTTACTTTCACCAATGCTCGCCCCTCTATCGCGCCGACGTTCAGCACCGAACCGATGTTAGGTACGAACCCCATTGCTTTTGCTGCGCCTTCGGATATGGACTATCCTTTCTGTTTTGATGGCGCGACCTCCATTTGTCAACGAGGTAAGATAGAAGTCGCGGCACGGGCCGAGAAACCGGTTCCGGAAGGATGGGTTATCGGCGCCGATGGTGAATCTATGACCGATCCGGCGCAGATTTTGGTAGAAATTCCCAAATTCCAGGCTGCACTCCTGCCATTAGGCGGCGCGGGTGAAACTCTCGCCGGCTACAAAGGTTATGATCTGGCAACGATGGTGGAGATTCTCTCTGCTTCTCTCTCCGGCGCAATGTTTATGAAGGGCCTGATGGGATTTGATGATGAGGGCAACAAGCGGCCCCACATGTTGGGCCATTTCTTCCTGGCGATGGATATTGAGCACTTTATTCCCCTTGATGTATCACGCAAAATCACGGGTGACATTATGCGTGCTCTTCAAAATGCCCGCAAAGCTCCCGGTTATGATCGTATCTACGTTGCTGGTGAAAAAGAATACGAAAAGGCAGCCTACATCCGTGAGCATGGTGTTCCCATAAACCCCAATCTACGCAATGATTTGATGTTTGTACGGGATGCTTTAAAAATTGAAGGCTATGAGGCGTATTTCTAGGAATTGAATTTAGTATGTTGACCGGGTAGTGATGAAATCGAGCTTATGATATGAGGAGCTAAACACTATGACTAACACCAAAGACCTTATATTTTTGGCTGTGGATTTGGGAGCAGAGAGCGGACGGGTTGTCGCAGGACGATTCGATGGGAAGAAAATAAATCTGGAGGAACTACACCGTTTTCCTAACGGGCCAGTCAATGTGATGGGGCATCTGCACTGGGATATTCTGCGTCTGTGGAGTGACATTAAAGCGGGATTAGCACAGGCCGCGCATACGTATGGAGACCGCATTGCGGGAATTGGTCTGGATACATGGGGTGTGGATTTTGGACTGTTAGATGTGAATGATGAACTTCTAGGTAATCCCTACCACTATCGTGATAGTCGTACTGACGGAGTGATGGAATCCGCTTTCCAAAAAGTTCCCCGCGCTGAGATATTTGAACACACGGGCTTGCAATTTATGCAATTTAATAGCCTTTACCAGCTCTTGGCGATGGCCAAGACTAAGTCTTCACAGCTCGAAGCCGCGCAAACATTTCTCAACATTCCCGATTTGCTTAACTTCTGGTTGACAGGATGCAAAGCTAGCGAATTTAGTATTGCTACCACTTCACAATGTTACAATCCGCGCGCGCGTGGATGGGCCTTTGAGCTATTGGAACAATTGGGCATCCCTACCCACATTTTCGGGGAGATCATCTCAACAGGAACAGTGCTAGGAACTCTGTTGCCCTCCGTAGCAGACGAGACGGGATTGCCGTGCGTGCCCGTGATCGCGCCAGCAACACATGATACTGGATCGGCCGTCGCTGCTGTGCCGATGAACCCGGACAATGCCATTTACCTCAGCTCTGGTACCTGGTCGCTGATGGGTGTAGAAGTTAAGGAACCAATCATTAACAACGCAATGCTCACCTATAACCTGACCAATGAGGGTGGCGTCGAAGGAACATTCCGCCTGCTCAAGAACATTATGGGATTGTGGTTGGTGCAGGAATGTCGTCGTGAGTGGCAGCGTGTGGGGGAAGATTACGGATATAGCGAGATGGTTGAGATGGCAGCAGCAGCTCCTGCTTTTGGCTCGCTTGTGTCACCAGAGGATAATGTATTTCTCGCGCCAGGTGATATGTCGCGCCGTCTCCAGGAGTTCTGCGCGCAAACGGGTCAGGCTGTGCCAGAAAGCAAGGGTGCTATCCTTCGTACCGCGCTGGAAAGCCTGGCTTTGGAGTATCGCTGGGTCGCCGAGCGATTGGATGAACTGACCGGTAAACACCTGGAGACTATTCATATCATCGGTGGTGGTGCGAAGAATGAGTTGTTGGATCAGTTCGCGGCAGATGCGACCGGGCGCGCTGTGGTTGCCGGGCCAATAGAGGCGACTGCGTTAGGTAATGTGCTGGTGCAAGCCGTCGCACTAGGGCATATTGGCTCCATTGCGGCGGGACGTGAGGTAATCAAAAATTCGTTTGCGCTCAAAACTTTCGAACCGCGAGACCCGGCAGCGTGGGATGAAGCCTATCAGCGATATTTGAAAATTCGTGGTTAGAGGAGTATCGTATGCGACTTGGTGGTCCAGTTTTTGTGGATGCAGACATCGCGGATGCAGACATCGCGGATGCAGACATCCGAATAGAGGAAATGTCGCCTGATCGGTGGGTTGCGGCATTGAAGCAAGCTGGTTATAGTGCGGCTTATTGCCCGGTGGCAGCGGATACCACCCCCGATGCTCTTAACGCGTATGTAAAAGCAGCAAGAAAAGCCAATATCCTCATTGCAGAGGTAGGAGCGTGGAGTAATCCTCTCGATCCTGATGAGAAAACACGCAAGGTAGCGATGGATAAGTGCAAAACGCAACTGGCGTTAGCCGAGGCCATTGGCGCGCGTTGTTGTGTGAATATTTCTGGTTCGCGGGGAGAACCGTGGGATGGGCCGCATCCTGATAATCTTACCCAGGAGACCTTTGAGATGATCGTCGAGACCGTGCAGGAGATCATTGATGCTGTCAATCCACGCCGCACCTATTATACTCTCGAACCGATGCCCTGGATGTATCCTGACTCGGCGGATAATTATTTAAGTCTGATCAAGGCGATAAATCGCCCTCAGTTTGGGGTTCACATTGATATAGTAAACGTGATCAACAGCCCACAGCGTTACTTCAATAACGCCACTCTCATCAATGAATGGTTCTCCAAACTCGGTCCCTATGTTCGGAGTTGTCATGCTAAGGATACTTTGCTTTCCACGCATCTCACTACTCATCTTGATGAAGTGCGACCTGGCCTGGGGGCGCTCAGTTATCCTACTTTGCTGACTGAACTGAACAAGCTTGACCCGGATACTCCATTGATGATCGAACATCTGGAGATGGAGGAAGAATACCGGTTTGCTGCTGAGTATATTCGCGGGATCGCTACTGATCTGGGGCTGACATTCTTATAAGTGCTGGGCACTGGAAGCTGGAATCGTGTATCCGGCTCCCAGCCCCTGGTACTCTATCTATGCCGTACCATTCGGAAATGCCTTATCGTTTCGCTGTCGCGCAACAGGATTACACGGATTATGCGGGTGGACGAGTTTTCTACAGTTTACCCGGTCAGCCGGCCTTCCCCGCGCGTTTGATAAGTGAAATTTTCCAACGCTGCCAGGTTATTTGTCAGGCAGCGGGAAATCCCGGTCCCTATACACTCTACGATCCATGTTGTGGAGGGGCTTATCATTTGTGTGTGCTGACTTATTTACACGGAGAGGCTATCAAGACGATCATAGCCTCTGATATTGATGCCGACGTTCTGGCGTTGGCGCGACGCAACCTTAACTTATTGACACCTACCGGTTTACAGCAGCGGATAGCTGAAATTCAAACATTGTATACTGCATATAACAAACCCTCGCACAAGGCCGCCATAGAGAGTGCGCGACGTTTGGAACGACGGCTAGGTACGTGGACCAGGCCTGTCTCCATACATACATTCCAGGCAGATGTGACCGACAGGGCGGCAGTAGCACAAGGGATAAATATACATACTTCGGATATCCGCATCTGTATTGATATCGTACTTACCGACATCCCTTATGGCCAACTTACCACATGGCAAAGTGGAGAAGACACCTGTGTCACACGCACCCCCGTGTGGAGGATGCTTGAATCCCTGCGTCATAACCTCCCTCAGGGTGTGGTGGTTGCTGTCGCTTCAGATAAAAGACAAAAGATCGCCCACGAGGCTTACCGGCGAGTGGAGCAGTTTCAGATAGGTAAACGGAGGGTAGCTGTGTTAAGAATTAAGAGCTAGGAATTAGGAGTAGAGAGTGATAGGGCAAAAGTCAAATTTTACTTCTTATAGCATGATCTAATAGAATTTTCATAATATGCAATTCCTTAACTCATGACTCGTAGCTCTTAACTCCCTATTTCGCAAAATATTTCTCTCAGATATTATAAAACCTATGGAGGTGTCTTATGAAACTCGGTGTGTGTGCAGATCCTAAGTTTGGCCCCGCTCTGGCTGAGGCGGGTTTTGATTTTTTAGAGCTTCACGTCCAAAATCATCTCAAGACCTTGGATGATGATGCCACGTTTGCACCAGAACTGGCGCGTATCCAGTCTGCCGCGCTTCCCTGTATCGCTGCAAACTGTTTTGTGCCCGGCGAACTCAAAATTACCGGCCCTACTGTGGATATGGATGTCCTCCGGCAGTATGCTGCTGTTGCGTTTGAACGCGCCGCACAGGCGGGGATACAGACTATTGTCTTTGGTTCCGGTGGTGCGCGCCGTATCCCGGATGGATTTGATCGCGATGTCGCCTGGCAACAGCTCATTGATTTCGGCAAGTTGATCGGTCCCATTGCCCAACAAAACGATGTACTGGTTGTGGTGGAACCCTTAAACAAGAAGGAATGTAATGTTCTTACATCCGTCGGGGAATCGGGACGTTATGTCGAAGCTGTGGGGCATCCTAACGTATGTTTGTTGGTGGATAGTTATCATTGGGCATTGGATGGCGACAGTTACGATGATATTGTAACCTACGGGCCATTGCTGCGTCACGTTCACATTGCGACCACAAGCTCGCGCGTCCCCCCTGGTTTTGAGGATTGTGACTTCTCTGCTTTTTTCCAGGCCCTCAGAGAGGCTAACTACGATGGGCCTGTTTCCATTGAAGGAAGGTGGGAAGATATAGAAGTGCAGGCTAAGGAAGCATTTGTACGGCTTGAGCGGTTAGTGAGAGAAGAGAAGTAATCGAGGCATGGAAAGAACGCGAGAATTTTGCGATTTAATGATTTACAGACTTTAAAACTGTGGTGTTTTCAAGGGAATATATAATGGCAAAAAAGAAAAACAGATGGCAACCGGCTAAAGTAGTCTTTCAACCAGAAACTCACCAGGGGATGCAACGGGGCATCGACCAGATCGTAAATGCTATTCGCCCTACCCTGGGGCCGCTTCCGCGCGTGGTTTTGTATGATACTACGGTAGGTGCCACGGGGCGATTGCCAGAATTGCTCGATGATGGAGGAACGATAGCCCGTCGTATTGTCCAGATTGCGGATCGAGACGCGGATATGGGCGCGATGTTGCTCCGCCATACACTGTGGCGACAGCACGAGGATGTAGGTGACGGAACGGCAACAGCAGCCGTTATCTTCCAGGCAGTTTATAACGAAGGGAGGCGTTATTTGGCTTCCGGAGGAGATGCGATGCAATTGCGCGGTTACCTGGAACAGGGGATGCGCTTGCTCCTGGAAGAATTAGCGCAGATGACATTTTACCTGGAAGGAAAGATGCAATTAGCCCGCCTGGCGGAAACGATATGCTATCGTTCTGATTTATCGAAGTTGTTGGGAGAGATCTTTGATATCATCGGTGCGTATGGTCGCCTGGAGATCCGCAGCGCCAGGGGACGGGAGATGGAACGCGAGTACGTGGAAGGAATGTATTGGGAAGGGGGCCTACTCTCGCGCAGTATGATCAATAACCAGGAACGGCAGCGCGCGGAATTGGAAAATCCGGTGATTTTGATGACCGATCTGGAGATTGAAGACCCGCGTGATTTGATCCCGGTGCTAGGAACGTGTGTAGGATCGAACATGGAGAATCTGTTGATCATTGCCCGTAAGTTCTCTGAAAGTGTGATGGCGATGTTACTGTCAAATCAGAAACAAGGGCGGTTAAAAGTCAATATTGTAGGTGTGAAGACTCCGGGCGTAAGTGTAGACGCGCAGCGTGATGCTCTCATCGATCTGGCATCCCTGACCGGCGGACACCCTTTGCTCAAAGCAACCGGTGTGACTGCGCGCAGTTTTCGCCCCCAGGATTTAGGGCGCGCGCGCCGGATTTGGGCCGATAAAAATAATGTGGGCATTATTGGAGCCAGGGGTGACCCGCGTCAATTGCGACAGCATATTGCCGATCTGCGGGCTATATATGATACGATCACCGATCCCCAAGATCGTGCGCGCATGCAACAACGCATTGGCACACTGATGGGGGGGTCAGCGACATTGTGGGTTACCGGAATGACCAAGACCGAGTTGGAATTTAACAAAGAATTGGTCAAGCGTACCGCTGAAGCTATGCGTGGTGCAATACGCGAAGGTGTTATTCCAGGGGGGGGAGTGGCACTCCTGGCGTGTCGCTCTGTACTAGCGGCGCGTGTGGCACAGTGTACCGATGTGGACGAACGCGCAGCCTATCGCATTCTATTGACGGCGGTAGAAGCTCCAACACGCGCGCTCCTGGAAAACGTAGGACTTGAACCAGGCATGGTTTTTGCCGATTTGAATTCTGCCGGGCCAGGATATGGCTTTGATGTGCAGTGCCAGGAGATCGTGGATATGGCCGAAGCTGGTATTTATGATGCGGTCACGGTGGTGCAATCTGCCGTGCGTAGCGGCGTTGCTGGTGCGGCGATGGCATTAACGACCGACGTGCTGGTGCATCGACCAGGGGCGCCGGAGTCGCTTACGACTTAGCGGTGAACGAGGGATTGATAATGTCTGAAAAAATAGAGTATACGCAACAAATAGAAGAAAGCGAATACGGGCAGTCGAACGATCTGGTGTACGCATTGGCCCGCATACCACTGAGGAATGAGTTTTACTGCTTTGCCGCCCGTACCTCAGGATTGTATCTATCTACCAATGGGGGCCAAACTTGGGAAACGGCTTACCGTTCACTGGCTTTAGAAGATCCTTTGCCCACGACCTCGGTGGTGTTCTCGTCTGACTCCGAGACGGAGTATAGTGTGTTCGCTGGTGTTCCCGGCGGAGTGTTAAGAGCCTCATCTGCATCGTTTGACCATGGGAAAGCAGAAGTAAATGGTGTGGATACAGATACCCGTACCACAGTTCAGCTTCAGTGGGAGATCGCCGGATTTGGCTCTCCGCCCCCTATGGTCTCTTCATTGGTTATCTCACCTGACTTTGCACGTGATGGAATTCTTCTCGCTGGCACAATGGAAGATGGGATATATCGTTCAGCGGACCGTGGAAACCGGTGGGTGGCATGGAATTTTGGTCTGCTGGATTTGAATGTGATAACGCTCGCGATCTCGCCAAATTTTACGGAAGACGAGACCCTCTTTGCGGGAGTGGAGAGTGGTATGTTCCGCAGTACCAACGGTGGGCGGGCTTGGCGTGAAGTGGATCTCCCTACCGGATTTACATCGGTCATTAGTCTGGCTTTCTCTCCTAATTATGCGCAAGACGGCGTCATTTTCGCCGGAACGGAGGAACAGGGCCTGTTGCTATCCAAAGACTGGGGAAAAACTTGGCGGGTGATGAAGGTTGCAGGGCTAACCGGGCCGGTGAATGGCATCGTACTTGATCCAGATGTCCGCGCGCGCGCGAACGCTGCATTCACGCCCCAAATGCTGGTTATTGTAGATGGTAAACTATTCGTTTCCCGGGATGGGGCGCAAACCTGGTTGTCCTGGCCTACCGAAGTTCAGGATATCACGACCGTAATTGCGCCAGAAGGCCTGGAACCAGGATCACGGCTGTTAGCCGGTTTGTTCGGTGGGGATGTAGTATGGATCTAATGGAAAATCCTAGGTAGCCTGCTGTCACAGTTTATGACAAAAGTATTTTTCGTATCCGGACGCAGCCCGGATACGAAAAATACATCCTTTCGATACTATGGTCTTGCTGGACTGCCATCGGGCCAGCGGGTTTGTGTCCACCAATCAACTGTATCGGTCGTGGGATATTTAGCGGCGAGGTCTTCGTCAATATCAATGCCCAGGCCGGGTTTATCATTAGGGTACATGTAGCCATTGCGTACTTCAGGCAGGCCGGGGAACATCTCGTAGACAAGCTCCGGGAAACGGCACCATTCCTGGATACCGAAGTTAGGTGACCACAAATCCAGGTGCAGATTGGCAGCGTGGCCTACCGGGGAAGTGTCGCCAGGGCCATGCCACGCGGTTTTCACTCCGTAGAAGTTGGCGAAGAGGGCTGTCGCACGCGCGGGCGTGATGCCTCCCATCTGGCTGACATGCATCCGTATAAAATCAATGAGATGTTCCTCCACCGGAATCTTCCATTCGTGTGGATTGTTGAACAGTTCGCCCATCGCAATGCGGGTGGCGCATTGCTGCCGGATATTGCGGAACCAGTGGATATCCTCCGGTGCAAGGGCATCTTCCAAAAAGAACAGGTTAAAGCGTTCCACATCCTTGGCAAAACGCACTGCGTCAATGGGTTGCAGCCGCTCATGGACATCGTGTAGTAGTTCTACTTCATCTCCCACTTCTTGGCGAACATGCTCCATCATCCGCAACATATTGCGGCAATAGGCGCGGGGATCATAATACGCTCCGTCGAGCGCTCCCTCGGGTTTGACCATCTTATCACCCTTGCCGCCATAGCCGCCCATCTGGATGCGGATGTAGCGGTATCCCTCTTCTATAAACGCTTTCACGTTGTCGGCTACTTCTTCTGGCGTGTGGCCGTTAGCGTGTGTATAGACGGCGGCAGCTTCCCGGCACTTGCCACCCAGTAAATCATAGACGGGCATATTCGCCAGTTTACCCTTAATGTCCCAAAGGGCTTGATCAATGCCAGAAATAGCATTGTTAAGCACCGGACCGTTGCGCCAGTAGCTATGCACTGTCGCCATTTGCCAGAATTCCTCAATGCGCGCTATATCGCGGCCCAGTGCAAAGGGGATCAAGTGCTTCTCCAATGCAGTGACGACGGCATTGAATCGCTGTGTAAACGTCGCGCAGCCTAAACCATACAGCCCAGGCTCAGACGTGATGACTTTGACAATGACCAGCCGCGATCCGGCAGGTTGTGTGACAATAACTTTAACGTCTTGAATTGTGATGGGTTTTCCCATAGTGAACGACTCCTTTATGTAAAAGTATGTAGGGTATATGTAGCATAAACCAAGCAGAGTGTCAAATGGTTCTTGGGGTACTTTCCGTACGTAACGTAGCTGCGTGTGAAAAGTACCTTTTCCAAGTTGACAAGCACAAAGGCCCGCGTACAATTTCTCCCGTGATCGGAAAATATAAAAACCGGATAATAAGTGTAAGATACACCCGGTCCCATTACCGGGTACGCTGGCTATGTCTGTTACTCGTTGGGTTCAGCATATCCTTAATTCCCTCCACAGTGACCAGTAATCAGTATCCCGTATCCCGCATCTTACCTTCCGACATCGCTACCTTCCTGGATACCTATATTCCCGCGCAGTTGGTGGCACACCAAATTCCCGGCGCCTCTGTTACTGTAGTGAAAGATGGGAGTCTTTTGTACGCTAAAGGGTACGGTATCGCCGATACTGAAACACGCCGCCCTGTTGTAGCAGAAACCACACTGTTCCACATCGGCTCCATCACCAAGCTCTTTACCTGGACCGCCGTGATGCAATTGGTAGAGCAGGAGAAGATTGATTTACATGCCGATATTAATACCTATTTACCACCTGAGGCGCAATTTCCGGCTACGTTTCCGGAGCCTATCACGATGGAACATTTGCTTACACATACGGCGGGCCTGGCTGATAGCGTCAACCACCTTTACCGCATCAGTCCTTATGACGGTATCCCACTGGATCGTTACGTAGTGGAGCGAAAACCGGAGCGTGTCTACCCGCCTGGGGAGTTACTCGCTTATTCCAACTATGCCGCTGGACTGGCCGGCTATATCATTGAGCAGGTCACAGGGATGTCCTATGAGGATTATATTGAGCAAGCTATCCTCGAACCCCTGGAGATGAGCCATTCGACCATCCGGCAGCCAATTCCCCCGCAATGGGAAGCTGACCTTGCGTTAGGACATGTTCAACTGGCTGGTGGGCCAACTCCCATCCGGGAATTTTTCCCCAGTTCCCCGATCGTGGGAATGATCGCCACCTCTACCGATATGGCCCACTTTATGATCGCACAGTTGCAGGAGGGGCGCTATCAGGATACGCACATTCTCCAGCCGGAAAGTATGCGGGCGATGCTGACACAGCAATATACACAGGATCCACGTATTACTGGTGTTACCTACGGCTATGTATTCTGGGAGCGTAATGGGCAGCATATTCTCTGGCACGAGGGAAGTACGGCGCTGTTTCAGGGATTGATTATGCTTATCCCCGACGACAATATGGGGGTTTTTATCTCGTACAACCGTAAGGGAAATAACGGTGCACGACGTGAATTCCGGCAAGACTTCCTCGATCACGTTTATCCGGTAGATGTGGATGCAGACATCTCGGAGGCAGGCCTCCAGGATGTGCCTCTTCCCCTCCCCGGCTATCGCGAGCGTGTGAAGCACTTTACTGGCCGTTACCGCGAGAGCCGTTGGGCCTACAGCACTGCCGATAAAATCTTCTACCTCTTTGCCCGTACCCATGAGATACGTACTAATCCAGACGGTACGCTTTCCCTCCTGGGAATGACCTACATTGAGACCGAACCGTCTGTATTCCG
The DNA here is from genome assembly GCA_016931185.1 of Anaerolineae bacterium. GTDB lineage: Bacteria > Chloroflexota > Anaerolineae > B4-G1 > SLSP01 > JAFGFI01. Next base: position 16,109 of record JAFGFI010000333.1, on the reverse strand, counting down.
AGAAGTAGATGGACAGGGCACGTTAGTTTTCCAGGAAGATGCCGAGGGTCACATCACGCATGCTGTTTATGACTTTGATCCGCACGAAGTGCTACTCAAAATGGCCTGGTATGAGACACCTGTCGTCCACATGGGCATTTTTGCTGTCTGCTTTCTCATCTTTCTCTCTGTTGTGCTTAAACATTCCCCCGCGACGCAAACAACCACCTCTCTGATCATCTCAGAAGGGCCACACCTTTTCAAATGGCTTGGTATCTTCAATATTTTCTATCCTTTTGGGATGTTCCTTGTCTGGGTGACGGTGCAGGTGCGTGGACTCCCGAGCCTTGCGTTTTTCGCGCCCTTGTTTGTCGCCTCGTTGATAATATCGTTGCTTGGGGCTATCGGCGTTATTATAGTAGCATGGGCCTTTGATTATTGGCCCCGGTCCAACCGTATCCACTATACCCTGGTCACTTTGACTGCGTTGGGCTTCCTGGCGTGGCTGGATTATTGGAATTGGTTGGGATTATGGAAATTATAGGGAATGACGAATATGGCCTCCGCGTGCTTACGGATGCATTTTTACCTTCCCTGGTTCAGATAAAACACACCTATTTTATTAAAGGAGTATACTTACAATGAATCCATTTCTTGAACGTTTAGGGTTTGCGCCCGAAACTCGGGCCGTGATTTTTCACGCGGATGATCTAGGGCTATGTCACGCGGCTAACCAGGCCTTTGTTAACATCGTGGAACAGGGTACGGTTTGCACGGGTTCTATTATGATCCCCTGTCCCTGGTCGCCGGAAATGATGGGCCTGGCCCTTGAGTATGGGGAAAAGATGGATATCGGCGTCCATTTAACCTTGACCAGTGAATGGCGATCCTATCGTTGGGGACCGGTTTCCACCCGTGATCCTTCCAGTGGTCTATTGGATGCTGATGGATATTTTTGGGCCGGCAATGACGCTCTCCATGCACGTATGGATCTTGATGCGGCGGCAGCAGAGCTACGCGCCCAGGTTGAACGCGCGCTGCAAGCGGGTGTAGATGTAACGCACATTGACACCCACATGGGATCGGTGTTACACCCAGCTCTGGTGCCCGTTTATGTTAAATTGGGTCTTGAATTTGGCCTCCCGGTGCTGCTACCCCGCCTTTCAAAGGCACAGATTATGGCGCACGGCGCGCCCGAACCGGCAGCTACCATACTGGCCGATCAACTTAACAACTTGGCTACCAGCGGCACACTTCCGCTGCTGGACGCGTTGACCGATTTGGATGTTGCGGATGCAAGCATCCGATCAAAGTATCCTGATGCGTTCTTAGCATACGCCGCGCGGATCGGTAATCTCCAACCAGGGCTTACTCATTTCATCTACCATCCCGCTTTGCAAGATGCAGAGTCTGAGGCCATCATGCCGGCTCCCTGGCCTCGCCGCCGCCAGGATGATTATGCAACGTTTGCCGATATACGGCTGGTAGAAGTGTTAGCTGAAAGGGGGATCAAGGTGGTTACTTACCGCACCCTACGGGATATAATGCGGGCGGGGTAAGTTGAGTTAGGGTCGCTCACGCGGATTCAGCATCACGTTCAGTCTATCCCCTAACATATTCCAACTTATACCGAACAGAATTAGGGTTAATGTGACAGGGACGTAGAGCCACCAATAGCTTAACACATTGCCACCCACGCCAATGATCCAGGTGCGGCCTAGCAGAAGTAAGCGTGCCCATTCGGCGGTGCCCTGGTAAACCACATCTCCTCCAATACCGATAAAGGCGAGGGCCGCCTGGAGAACTACCATGCCCCCGATGTCGCGTGCCACCAGCACAATAGCCGGGGTAATACTATTAGGCAACAGATGTTTAAAAATAATATGGATGGGCCTGACACCGGTTGCTTTGGCCGCCATAATGAATTCAGCCTGTTTAAGCTTAAGCACTTCGGCATTGATGAGGCGTGCGTAGGGCATCCACGAGAAGCAGATGAGAGCTAACATTACCCCATCCAGTCCTATGACGCTGAGGAACCGGTGGAGTGAGGGTTGGGTGGCAGAGACCATATCTACTCCCGCGTAGGCTCCATTGTAGTTGATATGTTCCATCATTTGTTCAAACAACCAGACTCCAGCAATGACAGGAAATGCCAGGAAAGCATCGGTAATTCGCATCATCAACATATTGAAAAGGCCACCGATAGTGGCACTCGCAGCACCGATCAGTACGCCAACACATGCGGCAGTTAGGGCTACGATCAATCCGAAGCGCAGAGCGTCTCGCGTGCCCCAGATGAGAGAATGTAGAACGTCGTAGTGGAAGAGCATATCAGGGGGGGCGTAATAGGGAGCAGTGCCTAAGGGTATATCATCACTGGGTGGCAAGGGATCGCGTTCATAACTTTGTACTAATTTAATGTTAGGAGGCTGGAGTGGATCGATAGGGGGAGAGATCCATGGGGCTGCCAAGGCGATTCCTACAAAGCAGCAGATAAGGTAGACAGTAAGAAAATTACGCCAATTCGAGAGGAAACGATACAGAGCTAAGGTGATTTGGGATGTCATTATTCGTCACCTCCTCCGCGTAATCGCGGATCTACCACGGCCTGGAGGATGTCCAGAACAAACATCACAGGTAACACCATCAGGATGCTGTAAATTGCAAAGCCCATCGCCAGGTTGAGGTCAGGCCAGGTATGCTGCGTTGCGCGTCCGATAAGGGTAGAGACACCAGGATACCCGAAGATGATTTCGACGATGAAGGTTCCCGTGAACAGCATCGCGGTTGAAAGGGCCATGCTGTTTAGGCCCGGAATGAGGGCATTGCGGAAGGCATGACGCCACACTGTGAGTCGCATACGCAGCCCTTTACCTCGCGCGGTAACGATGTAATCTTTGGTCAATTCTTCGATCATTGCGGCGCGTGTCACGCGGCCCAACGTAGCCCAATGACTCAGGCTCAGCGTGAACGCAGGCAACACTAGATGTCGCAAGATATCCAGTGTGACTTCGGGGTGGAAATTGAGCAAACTGTCAATCAAGAGCAGGTAGGTATAGGATTTGAATGTAGAGTTGGTGAGCAGTGAACTATATTTCAACGAGAACCGTCCTGGCGGGAACCAATGTAGATTGATATAGAAAATGGACAGTAGTATCAGCCCCAGGACAAAAGGAGGGATTGTGGTGGCAACAAAAGCGAAAGCACGAAAGATATGATCGGCAGGATTTCCCCGTTTCCAGCCTGCAGTCACTCCGCTAATCAGACCGAGAGGAATAAACAATACGGTTGAAAACAGAACCAATTCTGCCGTCGCCGGTGTGCGTTGGATTAAGACATCCAGGACTTTGGCGTTCATCACGGGACTGAAACCCCAATCGCCGCGCAGCAGATTTGCGACCCACCGGGCATATTGTACTGGGTAAGGATCGCGCATCCCGTATTTTTCAATAATACCCTGGAGAAAATTTTCTGTTGACCCTTTACCTCTCCATTCGGGCATATAGAGTGTGGCCCGGATTTCAGGTGTGGTCATCGCAATAAAGATGCCATAGAGGGTAGCGGTTAGTACCACCAAAGTCAACAACATAAACAACAGACGTTGCACGGCGAACTTTAGGAAAGAAGACATGTAGCCTCGCTTTATGCTAAAAGATAATGACTGTCTTTTAGCATAGCACAAATCCCGCCAATGTAACTGTACATTTGACGGAATTGAGAACTGGGCAAGTGGATAGGAAGGGCGAAAAATGAAGGAAGAGGTAAGGAATCGAGAATCAGAGATGGGGATCTTGTATCTTGACTCTTAACTCTCTTTTACATCCATCCCGTATGTGTACGGGTTTTGTTATTCTCAACGATAGCGGTTAACACGTCTTCGCTGTTCACATCAAACATTTCGCAGAGACCTAGACAATAGATCATCAGATCGCCGACAGCGTCAATCATCTCTTCCTGGTGGCTAATCTCGCGGGCGGAGAGTTTGTCACTGTTCTTATAAGCCCGTGCCAACTCTCCCAACTCCTCCGCCATCAGCACAATCTCTTTACCCACATCAGTCACATTAAAATTCCGCCGCACTTTGTTGGCGTAGATTTCACGTTGCAGTTCGAGAAGATCGATCATAGATATTCCTTAATAGTGAACGGTGTGCTCTACAATCCGTAATCCATATTCGTGATTCGTAATTCAAATCCCACAATTCGCCCATTTCCTATTTTTCACATCTCTAAGCACGCTTCCGCTGCAAGCCAGAAGAGGTGTTCGCGGACGTCGTGGCGGTCCCATTCGCGGGTATCCCAGTCAATGCCACTGACGTCGTCGCCCCCATAAAGCATTTGCCCGAAGAGGACATTGCGGAACCGGGCTACGGCGAAGAAAGTCGCGGCCTCCATCTCGACGGTCAGACAGCCCTCGTCGCGGCGGCGCTGCACCTTATCCGGAGTTTCGCGGTAGAAAGCATCGGTGGTCCAGGTTTTGCCCACGACATAGGAGATGCTGTGCCGCTCCAACACATGCTCTATCGCGGCAATGGCCTCCGGCTGCGCGTGAACTTCACGGGAGGGGGGGAGATAGTGGTAGGATGTGCCCTCATCGCGCACGGCGGAAATAGGGATCACGATGTGACCCACAGCAATCTCACGATCCAGGACGCCTGCGCCTCCGCAAGCGATGAATTTGCGGCAGCCGCGCGCGATGGCTTCTTCCAATAATCCCGCAGCCAGGGGCGCGCCAATACCGGGATGGAAGAAGGCCACGCGCTGGTCATTGAACGTGGTTTCATAGATGGGATGCCAGCCGATTTCCGATTTGGAGGCGATAACCTGCTTTGCGCCAGCTTCTACCAGTTTGTCAATGACCTCTTGAAAAAAGCAGATCACACAATGCTCGGCAATGTCCACCGGTTTGAGAATTTTGTGTGGTTCGATAATGGCATTACGGCTAGGGTCAAATTCTAAGAGAGGAATATCTAGTTGCATACGGACTCCAGAATGTTATGGGATAGTTTTTATTAATGAGTTGGGATGTCAAATGTCAATGCTCACTGACGTTTGATGAATCATATTCTCCAAAAGAGACAGAGCATATCTGATTATTTCAATACTCCTACATCCTCCAGTGGCCAGACGGATATCCAGGCGCGGGCGAGGATATCCTCTTGTGGGATAGGGCCGAGGATACGGGAATCGCTGGAATTGGCCCGATTATCCCCCATCACGAAGACATGGTCAGCGGGAATTTGCACCGGACCATAGTTCCATTGCTGTACTTCAAACAGATACGGTTCGGATAATACAGTTCCGTTAATGTAAACCCGATTATTTCGGATTTCCAGTGTTTCTCCAGGTAACCCGATCACGCGCTTAATGTAGGGGATCTCAGACGTTTCCACATCCACCACTACAATATCCCCGCGTTTAGGAGCGTGAAAACGATAACTCACTTTATCAATGATAAGTTGTTGATCCTGATGCAGGTTAGGCTCCATACTTTGTCCCAGAACAACCGTGCGTTCTCCCACAAAATTTGTGATGAGGAACGCCATCACAAGCGCAGGGAGCGCTGTGGTTAGGATCTCTTTGAAAAGTTGTATCAAGGCCTGGCGCAAGGTATAGGATTTACCTTGTGTCAACAGGGTATCCTCGTGTATATTCAGGTTATTCATAATGATCTATCTCCTTAACTTTGATGATGATAATATCAAAGGTCCTTTCTAGGAAACTACAGGCATTGTAACGCAAAGTCGCAGAGATGCAAAATCAATGAATGAAGGTCCCACGTAGGATCTTTCAATTTTCAACTACATAGTATGTTTAAAAATTTTCCCTTCTTGATATCCCATCCCAATCGCTTCCCCGATACGATAGTAGCGGTTGTCCAGAGCGTAGATGATGGGATCAAGCTGTGTCATATCTGCGATGCCGCGTTGCCCCTCTTTTTCAATCAGGTAGGTTGCTTCAACGTAAGCCTGTACCACTTCTCCAATGAAGATATGGCGATGCTGGATGGTAAACTCTTTGACCACGCGACATTCCAGGTTCACGGGACACTGCGCGATCATGGGTGCGGTCTCTAATTCGCCGTAAAATGACTCAAAAAGCATAGCTTTGTCTATATCGCGGCCTGATACGATCCCGCAGTAGTCGGTGACGGCCAGCATCTCGGTTGTGGGAAAATTAACGCTGTATGTGCTATGCTCTAAAATTCCCTGGGTGGTGTAGTGGGTCTCGTTCAAAGAGACGTAGACCAGCGGTGGTTTGATGCCCATTACGCCACAGTCGCCCAGCGTTGCATAATTGGGCTTGCCAGCAACCATGGCCCCGGCTAAGACAATAGGGATTGGGTAAACCAGTGGAAATGTTCCTAATTTGACTTTCATAATTGCCCCTCTAAAAATTCCTCAACTACCAAGTTATGGATTTTCCAGATCGGCTCCCACACCCCTCCTTCCATATTGGAGAGTAGCACCACATTGATGTCGGACTCCGGGAAATAACGCATCGCGGCACTGACACCCGCGTTGATGCCTTCTTTTTGATAACACACAACTTTACCCGATGTTTTATCCACAAAGAACCAGAGGACGTAGCCATATTTCTGTATCCAATCCTCGTGTTCGTGGTAAGCAACATGCGGGGTCAAAAAAGCCGCTGTCAATGCCGGCGATAGCAACTTCCCCGCCTGCACTGCCCGCAGGAATCGGTCTAAATCGGCGGCGGTTACGTGTGCCCCACTGTCTGGTGATCCCACAGGGGGGAAGGAATAGATGTTCTTTTTCCAGCCAATGAGGTTTTCCTCCTCATCCTGGATCGGATCGTATCCTTCAGCGACAGCTTCATACACACGATCCATACGTAAAAAGTCAGAGTGTGTCATCCCGGCTTTGGAAAAAACGTGCTGGCGTACATAATCGCGGTAGGTCATCCCAGTCACTTTCTCGATCATTAACCCTAGCAGAATGAAAGCGCAATTACAATACCGGCAGCCCTGTCCTGGCGGAAAGTTAGGAGGTTTGTGGACAAATTGGGGCAGAAAATCTGCTGTTTCGGTAACGATGTAATTGGGCTTCGTTTTCCACAAGTCCTCGTAAACTTCACCATCTTCCTCCTCACAGTCATCGCCAATGCCGGAGGTGTGGGTTAGAAGATGGAAGACGGTTACATCCTTAGCGATTGCCGTCCCCTCCAGGCCGAGAAAGTCAACTGCGTCGGTATCCAGTGTAAACGCCCCCTGATCTATCAATTGCAGCGTCGCAATGGCGGTGAATAACTTAGTCACGGAAGCCGTATCGAACCGCACATCTAGTGTGTTCTTGATCTTCCATGGGCGGTTAGCGTACCCATACGCCCCGGCAAACAGTTCTGAATCGCCCTGGGTAATACGTACTACGCCTGAATAGCGATTTTGTTGCTCTAATTCTTTGAAATAGGTATGCAATTTAGTTATCGTTTGCATTATGTCTCCTTAGATAAAATTACTGTTTTTGAGCGATATAGTCGATGTATCCCTGGACATATTTCTCGTCATCAAACCACCGTTCTAAAATTCGTTTTTCTTTGAGCAACAGCTTATACTCCCGGAAGTAGATGTCCGCTTCGTTATCCTCATAATAACTATGTAGCGTCCTTTCACCTGCTTCCATTTGCACGAACTCGCCATTGCCTACGGCTTCGCCTTCGCCATATTCCATATCTTCTACTGATAGGAAATTGACGAAGCACAATCCACCGGGTCGCAACACACGCAGTATCTCTTCCATGTCCAGTGCAATATCTACCTTTTTCATATGAAAGATCGCGTTATATGAAAAGACAAAGCTGAGCGATGTATCCGCAAAAGGAAGTTGGCGCATATCGCCCTGGCGAATGTCTAAATCCACTTGGCGGGCTGTGCAATAGTCTCGCGCTGCCGCTAGACGATCCGCGGCGATTTCAACACCATGGGTTACATAACCTTGCTCGTGAAAGCGCATCAAGAGGGGTTCCGATCCTGGCCATACTCCTGCTCCACACTCAAGAATTTCCTTTTTCAGAGGACTATCATTACAATAGTTTAGGAATGTATAAAGTTGTACAGCTCTGCACATAGTACTCCTTATTAAGCTGAGTTAAACTAGAATAACCTAAGTTGCTACCTATCACGGGAAAAAAGCCCTTTTCTCTTCCGCTACCACAAGGTAGCAACTCGCGTTAGAATATGTGAATGTCCCCCCTTATTTTACCGGGGCAGTTCTTAAGCTGCGCTAGACATAAGATCAGGCTCGACCCTGGTCGATAAGATAGTTTTTTAGCGTATCACCAACGGAAGGAAAATTTGATAACCGGGGATAAATAGCGCGGTTACGTGCCTATCCTTATTCATTACCAGGGCGGCGATATAGAGCGTGTTGGTGCTTTCCAAGTCGCCCCCCCACTGCACAAAACGCCAACCGCTTGCCGGCACTGCCGTGAGTGTGACCATGCTGCCTGGCAAGTATGTGGTTTGGCTCGGTATTACGGTGACCCTCCCCTTGCCCTCAATATCCACTCTCAATGTGTAATGGGGCTGCCACAGATTGAAGGTTGCGGTGACGGCTTTATTGCCATCCAGGGTGAGGCTGATCGGGTTTGTGAATCCACTCAAAGCGCCATTCCACCCCTCAAAGGTTGAACTGATCCCGGCGGTTGCTGTGAGCCACACAACACTGCCGTATGTATACGTATGATTACCGATTGTGGGCGTGACAATCCCTGTGCCATCTCCTGTAATCGCGATATCTAATGTATAGGTCAGCAAGTCGAAAGTTGCTGTAATGGCCTTATTACTGTCTATGGTGAGGGTAATGGGATTCGCCATACCGCTCAGTTCTCCCCCCCACCCGGCAAATGTTGATCCCACATTAGCTTCTGCAGTTAAGGTAACAACTGTTCCTTCGCTATACGTGCCGCCAGGTGGATCAAGCATAACCTGTCCTGCTCCCAATGTGGTGACGTCGAGCGTGTAACCTGTAGACGCGCACCATATCAAGAAAGCGGACAATGTTTCCTCGCGCGCTGCTGTTGTGGGAAGGGCTTCAAAGGGGAAACCCAACCAGGTTGTCTTATAGATGCCATTATTTTTGCTAAGGGAGGCCCCTTCCTTATCACCGGCAAACGCCAGGCGCGCGGTGGTCGTGGGAATGAAAGCATCGCTGTAATTGTTAAAAGGGTAGGCAAGTGGATAAGGTCCTAGATCGTCAAAAATGACACCCGTACCCGTAACGATAGTTTGTCTCACATCACTCTCACCACTTGCCAGACCCAGATAAGTTTGCATAAAGGGAGTAGGTGTATCTGTTTCCTCTCCCTTCGCCCACAAATAATCCTGACTGCTGATCAAGAAACATCCTCCTCCATCGAGGAAAGTTCCCAAGGCAGTTTCTCCCGCAGTCCCCGGTCCCGTAGGATCCCCAAACTCATTTCCTGTGAACCATATCACCGTTTCATAAGGTGTTAAATCTATAGCCGCGGGTTCGTTACTATCCGAATTGACCGTATCCCATACCTCGTAACTTACCCCCAAGGTATCCAGTGTTGTAGTGTAATAGGCGCGCACATCAGGAGTATTATCATCATCGTCCACTAACAAGATAGGTGAAGTAGCGTGTGTTGTAAAGCTAAAGACATTGGAGGCTGCACCATTCCCACAGATATTCTGTGGCGTCACATGCCAATAGTAGATCGTAGTATGTGATAGTGCTTTGCTGACCCGGTGTTGTGTCTGTGGCAGCGTAGCTGTGTAGACCACATTGCTGAACATAGCATCTGTGGCAATTTCAAGTGTGTAGGTTTGTACTTGCATTGCTGCTGTCCAGCTTAAAATTGGAGATGTTGTGGTATCAGTGAGTCCGTCCCCTGGTGTGAGCAATGTCACTTGCGCTGGAGTAGTGTCAAAAATATCAAGTTGCACCGTGCTGGTGTGGGTACGGGTGAGACTGCTTCCCACAATATCAAGCGCATAATTCCCGAATATTGCAATTCCGGTATTGCTGATGGTCAGTGTAGTAGTGGCAGGGGTTTGCACTGAGCCGGCAGCAAAGATTGCCAATGTGCCGGTCGGCTCTCCATGAACGGTCAAAGTCACATCAAACATTGCAGTCAGACTTTGTCCCACGTTTACCGTATAGGTAGCCTGATCGGGAGTACAAATCACTTGCGTAGCCGGGGTTACAGCAAGTGTGAAATCTTTTTCCCCACACGCTGGCAATTTAAATGTCCCTACGCGCGTCTGCCAGCCAATCGTAGAAGAAGTTTCATAGTACTGATTGGTGTACCAGAACGTACAGTCATCCGCCGGGTCAATACTCATCGCGCTGTAATCTCCCCAACGGTTTGAAATGTTGCTTGCAAGTTGTGACCCACTACCGGTTATAAGAATAGCTTCAGTTTGCAGTGTTCCTAAAGGGTCATCAGCTAACCGGGTTGCGTAATGAATGGAAGGATAGCGTGTGCTACTCGATACACTGTAGCCTAACGCAATGTTGCCTTGTTGGTCCTGCGCTATACTACCCACAAAACGATCATGACCGTCGCCTGGGTCGAGCGTACCCTCTTGGTAAAGTGTCCATTGTCCCCCGCTTGTTTTGCGCAGTTCAAACCAGCGTATAGCAGCACCTACTTCCCCCAGCCCGCCGCCAACTCCAAACGTGCCCACCAGGCTTTCGTGTGTGCCAAAGTTGCGATAGGGGAAACGGTGCATCGGCCATTCCCCTAATGCATCAACCCTTTGCGTTGTATCGGGTTGTCTGATACATTCAAACTCAAAGTATCCACAGGGTGTGTAAGCAAAAGCCGTGATAGGAATCGTGGCTATCCGCGAAAATGATGAATTCGCGGGAGTTGTCCAGTCCACCGAAAACGCAAAGACTTCTAATCGATCCGTACCATCGTGAAAGGAATCATCTTTAAATGTATAGAAATAATTGGGGGAATAGGTGGGAGAAGGCGTATTGCCATCCAAATCACTGGGAAGCAAAAAGTTGGTTTCTCCGGTGAACTTCTGATAGGTCGCTGGCTCGCCAGCCAACATCTTGGTACGATCAAAAACATAAGCACTGTAAGAAGGCAGTTCATAATCGTTGGCCGACATATAGTAGCCATCAGGCCACAGACCCAATTTAAAGTAATCGGGAAAATACACCATATCAAACTCATAAAGATAAAATGTACCGGTAGGATCGGGAGTTTGAGAAATAGCTACACATAAATGACTGGGTTCGGCAAACTGGCTCAATAACCAACGGTCAGCCAACGCATCGTAAACCACAATGGGATCACCATCATTCCGGGTTTGACAATTGCCCCCGGTACCAGAAAATAATTGGTTGAAGGATGTTGGCCCACTTAACAATGTGCCACTTTTATCGAAAACTGCAAATTGCACATTAACCATCTGGACATAATGATGAGGGCCAACATCCCCGTTTGTATCGGGTGGTACATTATAGGCTAAATTTCCCACACCTTCAAAATCCAAAAGCAATGCAGGCGTTTGGCCTGTATTCAGACGATTGCCTTCGATTAAGGGGTCTACTTGCATAGTTTTCTTTGTGATGGCCTGCGCTGCCGCTAGATCCATAAAAACCGGGAGATGGCGCGGATTTATTTCGCGATTCAGGATATACTCAATATCCGTCGGTAAATCGCGCGCGGCGGGACTGATATCGGGGGTTACGATTTCTCCGACAGAAAATGTAGGCGGAGGAGGAGATATCTGTTCTTGTATACGCGCTGGCGCTCCAGGCGCGCGTGAAGAAACTTGTGTTGTGGATGGACTCATCCCGGATGGTCCAAATACCAGGCCCACAATAAGGGTCACTAATATACCGTTAAGTAACTTCCATATAAACTTTGTCATACACTCTATCTCCAAATTCCTTATCGGAAGCAATATTCTACCCATGATTATACCTTATAAAGGCCGAAAAATATCCCATTTCCCTCTATCCTTAGTCGGGACTTTTACCCCCGTGTCCTGATAGAACCTCTAATTACGAATTACGTATTTATGGAAGGTTATTTGTATGCGTTTGGTTTTGTGAGCAATTTGAACCATTCCCAATTTGAGTTATGGTAAAATGGAACTTGGATGATGGGCATTTGACTTCATTACTGTTAATCTTAGAATTCGCGTATGATCATTATTGCAAGTCAAAATGGATATGTGGGGATTGAAGCCGCGATGGATATCCTCAAACAGGGCGGCTCGGCAGTGGACGCAGTGGAAGCCGGTATCCGGTGCGTAGAAGCTAACGCGGACGATCACAGCGTGGGCTATGGGGGATACCCCAATCTATTAGGGCAGGTAGAGTTAGATGCCGCGTTGATGAACGGGCGTGACTTGACCAGCGGCGCGGTCGGCGCGCTCCAGGGGTACAAGCATCCTATCTCGGTTGCGCGCCAGGTGATGGAAAAACTGCCTCATGTGTTCCTGGTGGGAAAGGGAGCAGCGCGCTTTGCCGCCGAAATGGGCCATTCTTCCTGTGATTTACTGACCGGACCGGCCCGTGAGGTATGGGAGCAGCGATTGCGGGTGGATATGGCCGCATTAGACTTAACCCGGTTAACCGAGTTTCCTGACCTGTGGCGCTGGGTTGAGATTGCCACCGACCCGGAACACGCCGCCGGTACCACGAACTTTATCGCGCAGGATATGGAGGGAAACATCTGCGCGGGCGTGAGTACAAGCGGCTGGGCCTGGAAGTATCCGGGACGGCTTGGAGATTCGCCCATCGTTGGCGCGGGTCTGTATGCCGATAATCGCTACGGGGCCGCCACCTGCACGGGTACAGGGGAAATGGCAATCCGCGCCAGTACCGCTCATAGCATCGTCTTTTATATGAAAATGGGGCTGTCGCTGACCGAGGCGGGGCAACGTGCAATGACCGATCTCAACGATCTGGGGGGACGTTATATCAGCCGCATGAACTTCATTGTGCTGGATCGAGAGGGTAATCACGCGGGGTTCAGCAGTAGTGAAGGGGGAACGTATATCTATATGACCGGTATAATGGATACCCCGGAAGAAAAATCCCGTTTGTGTGTCCCGGTTAAAGAACGATGGGAACGTGGCTAAAAAATACTCCTTACGAATTTGCAACTTTTGACGGGAAACATTGTAATAAGACATGAAACTATTAGCCATTGAGCAAGATATCCCGGGTGTCAGCGCCATACACTTTACACCGCAACTCAAAAAGGCCGAAGCTGCCAGGGTATGGGAACTTTATCAAGCGGGTGTTTTCCGCGAGTTATACTTTCGACAGGACGCGGCCAATGCAGTGTTAGTATTAGAATGTGCGGACGCGGAGTCTGCGCGCATAGTGTTGGAGACATTGCCCCTGGTCAAGGCCGGATTGATCGCCTTTGAGATCATCCCCTTAATCGCTTATCCTGGATTTTCCAGGTTATTTGTTGAAGAGAATAAAGAACACGAATTACTATAATTCTCAGGAGGAGGATACTATTATGTTGTTTCGTTTTCGTTCATTGATCGTTTACCTGTGCTTTTCGATTTTAATGTTGGGCATCTTTACGGCTTGTACAGAGACTACACCGGAGGCCACGCCAACGGAAATCACGCAACCCGAAGTTGTAGAGACCGAAGAAAGCGCGCCTTCTGCAACTTACACGCCCTATCCCACTTATACGCCACCGCCAACACAGACCCCCTATCCCACCTACACGCCAAAACCAGAGCCTACAGCGACCCCAGAACCTACAGAAACACCAGAACCTACGGCGACCCCGGAACCTACAGAGGCGCCGGCGGCAACCCCCAAACCTGCCTCGCCTTCCACCCCGTTAGAGAATACGACTTCAACCAGTACTGAGACTGAAGGTGCCGAACCCGTGGTGAATCCACCCACAAACACGAATACAGGGAATGTAGACACATCTAATTGGGCATTGGAAGTTCGTCCAGATCCGAACCCTAGCCCCCCCATTGGTGTCTATGTCAGCGGAAATCAAAAATTTGCGGGGGATCAGCATAGATTGGCGGGTATTATCCGCAATGAAGGTGATGAAACTTACACGGGATTTTCACTTATTGCTACCTTCACTATGTATATTGATGAGGATGAACCCAGCCGTCGTTATGGTCCAGTGCAGGTTAATTGCCAATGCCTGATTCTTAGGCCGGGTCAGGAATGTCCCTTTATACTTGAAGTGACGTCCAGGAATTTGAGATCCGTGTTCTTCCATCCAGAAGCTTATTCAACAGAACGGGTTAGCTCGTTCACAGATGTAACCGTTACAGGAAGTTATGTGGATGCTATCGGCTATGTTCATCTGGTGGGCAACGTTCAAAATCCCAATCCTTTCTCGATTATGAATACCACCGTCAACGGCGTGCTGCGTGACGCCAATGGCGCCATTGTCAGCATGGGAACGTATATGATACTTGAAACCATCCCCGGCTACGGTTCGGCAGCGTTTGACATCAGTATCAAACACGCTCCTTATAGCAGCTATGAGGTCTACGCGCAAGCGGAGCAATAGGAGCAAATCAGCGGATTACGTCTCACGCATCATGGTTCACATTTTGGAGGGTGTATGACAACACGAATGTATAACGGCCCTTATACGGGCGCGTATCTGAATCGCGTGGCGTTTCCAATGGGCGGGATGGGCGCGGGGATGATCTGCCTGGAAGGAACGGGCGCGCTGTCGCACGTGTCGCTGCGCGGCAAGATGGAGTTATTCAACGAACCCTTGATGTTTGCCGCGCTCTCTGTCCAGCAAAATGGGGATGATCCAACCTGCCGTGTGACCCGCGTGCTCGAAGGCCCTGTTCCGAGTTGGAAGGCCTTCGGTCTTCCCAACGCAGGTAATGGTCTGGGAGGCACCGATTATGGATTACCTCGCTTTGCCGAGGCCTCATTCCGGACCCGGTTTCCTTTTGGGATGGTGAGTCTATCTGATCCGGACATCCCATGGGTAGTTGAAGTGACCGGTTGGAGTCCCTTCATACCTGGTGATGCGGACGCTTCCAGCCTTCCGGTAGCCGCGTTGGAATATCGTTTTGCCAATCCTACCGATGTATCGGTGGAGGTGGTCTTCTCCTTCCACGCGCGCAACTTTATGAGCACGAAAACCGGGGGCGAAGCGGTGTTAGCGATGCCAGCAACGGGCAAGCCCAGGGGTTTTGTCCTGTGGCAACCATGCAGAACGGGGATGCAGCCATCCGAAGGGAAACCTGAAGACCAGGGCGCGTTCAGCGCGGTGGTGGACGATGCCAATGTGAAGGTCAACTGTGCCTGGTTCCGGGGCGGCTGGTTTGACGCGCTGACGATGGTGTGGAAATCGATCTCCGAGGGGGCAACTCCAGAAGCCACTCCCTATCAAATCGGCGATCCCAGTCCCGGCGGCAGTCTCTATGTACCTATATGTCTGGGCCCTGGGGAAGAACAAACCATCAAACTGCGGCTGGCATGGCACGTTCCGGCGACCGATCTACGTATCGGCAAAGACCCGGAGGAAAGTAACTGTGATAACACATGTACCTGCCAACAGGGGACGCACACCCCCTGGTACGCCGGAGTTTTTCCCGATATTAATGCCGTCAATGCTTACTGGCAAATGTATTACGATGCCCTGCGCGCGAAGACGCAGGCATTTACGGAGTGTTTCTACGATACGACTTTGCCACCGGAGGTGGTCGAAGCGGTAACCGCGAACCTCACCATCCTCAAATCACCCACGGTGCAGCGCCAGACCGACGGGCGGTTGTGGTGTTGGGAAGGCTGTTGTGATACCCATGGCTGCTGTCACGGATCCTGCACCCACGTCTGGAACTACGCGCAGGCCATCCCACATCTTTTCCCGGCGTTGGAACGCACACTGCGCGAGACGGAATTTTTCGTTGATCAGGATGAACGTGGACATCAAGCTTTTCGCGCCAGCTTGCCCATTCGTCCCCCTGCGCACGATTTCCACGCCGCTGCCGACGGGCAGTTGGGCGGGGTTATGAAGGTTTATCGCGAGTGGCGCATCAGCGGTGATGAGCTATGGCTACGCCGTCTGTGGCCGCAGGTTAAACAGAGCCTTGATTATTGTATTGCAACATGGGATCCGGAACATACAGGTACTCTATTAGAACCACATCACAAC
>JAFGFI010000332.1 GCA_016931185.1 Anaerolineae bacterium | reverse complement strand
GCGCCACCGTCGCCGTCAAGACCGTGACTTCTCCCAACATCGTCGGGCTATCATTGCGCGCGCTCAACCCCGTCACCGGCACATCCGTGACCGTCACGGTCGCGCTATACATATCACTCGCCACCCGGTTATAGACCGTCAGTGTCACTATGTACTCCCCCACCGTGCTATACGTATGTACTGGAGATCGCACCACGCTCGATACCCCATCCCCAAAATCCCAGGCATACAGCATATTTTGTGCTGTATCCCCGCCAGTAGTACTGGTATTCGTAAAAATCGTGGCCTGTCCTAGCCTATCCGGACTGCTGGTACTAAAGCCGGCTCCAGGCCTATTCAAAATCTCAACCGTACCGGAGGCCACACTATACCCGGCACTATTGCTGGCTGTAAGCACCACCGTATATTGTCCAGGCGCAACATAAACATACGTTACCGTAGGTACCGACGTATTCAACAGCAGCGAACCATCCCCCAGATCCCATAGATAACTCAAATTGGTACCCGTTGATGTACTATGCAATACCGTTGGCTGGCCACGCAGGTCAGGTGAAGAAGAATCGAATTGCGCCGTGGGAGGGACATCTCCGATCACAACCTCTGTCGTCGCACTCTGGATACTTACGCCGTTCGTGGCCATCACCCGCGCTGTGTAAGCGCCCACATTAGGATATGTATATTGAATCGTACTCCCACTCTGCACTGGAGAACCATCGCCCAAATTCCAGGCATAGACCACATTGGTGCCAGCAGCGACCTCCGCCAAAAGTGTGACCAGTGTCCCAACTTCTACGGGGCCGTCATTGTTAGCTACCAGGTCCAAAATAGAACTATCATGAACGGTAGATGCAATCTGTATATATTGATCGCCCCCATTCGCATCATACACATGCGCCTGGTTATACAAGACCTGGCCATGCGCTAAACCATTAGTCGTGACACGAGCCGTGACGGTGATCGTATACACACCCACAGGTATGTTACCCAAATTCCAGGTTAACGTTCGCGCATAGACAGATGAAGGGGCCGGTTGCGCAGACTGATACATCATGCCATCGGGTAATGTATCCACTAAAGTCAACCCTCGAGCTATATCGCCATCCGATACAGTATAGACCAGCGTGTACGTTAAAAGATCACCCATCGTGGCAGGCTCGGGCGCGGATTGCCCGGCCAGTGCCAACTGCGGGGGGAAATGCAAACGCACAGCGGGATCACCGAAGTAAGTAAACACTTCAAATAAACTCAAGGCAAGATCGGGACGACGCAGGTGAGACTGCAGTCGAGCCGTAGTAACGGCTGATCCCAGGACAAAATCGCGATCTACCATCAATGCCTGGTAAAGCTCGTCCAAAATCACTGTATTCGGTGTGGGGTAACCATAGCTAGCCGGTGCCCAACTGGCGATTGCCCCTCTATTACTACTAAGCAAAAATTCCTCTGCCATTGCTCGCGATCGATAATAGAGGTTAAACCAACCATTCAGACAATTGGCAACTGTCACAAAAGGCAATCTATAGCCATTTAACAGCGCTTGTATTTGAGATTGATTGAAAATGATTTGATCGCCCCATTTTCCCCAGGTACTTGCAGTTCCAGATGCATGACCGGAATATGCTAAAAGTAATGCCCCCGCGCTGACCTCAATCTGCACATTCGTATCAGGATTATATGCATACATTTTAGTCGCAATAATGTGAGAAGGAAGCAAATCACCAACCATATCCATATCCATAGCAAAGCCGGGATCATTATCGTCAGCGACTAAAATAGCCCGGCGTAGCCACTCACCAGGAGAAGGCGATTGCTCATACGCCTGAATTTTACTCACTACCGTCGCAACATCACTCGTATAACGCGCTGTAATTCGCCCCACAATCAAATCGGGATAATCATCATCCCCATAAACTTTGGCATATTCACTATCATTAGGCGCTTGACCAAAGAGAGGGACTTCCGTGTGATAAACGGGTAAAAGATCCGTGTAGGACGAAGAAAGATACTTTTTGGAATCCAAACTGGAATCCCCCACCAATACAACATACACCAGTCGTGGCGACCAATGGAGATAAGCATATTCCAGGAATGATCGTATACCCTCCGGGCCAAAAATGCCCGCATTGAATTCATCGTAGAGGTCCTCTGTTTTCACCGTCACCACGGTTTCTCCCTGGCTGCGGCGATACTCCGCCAGGGGTTGCACAGCATTGTAAAAATTAGGATGTGTAATAATCACATAGGTCGCGCCGTTTGCAGGCGAAGCCCAAGCAGAAGACGCGTCTAATTCAAGTAGGTCAGGAGAAGGTATCTGGGACACAGCCTGAGCTATATACTCGCTATCATGGGTAACATCATCATCAAAAGTAACCCCTCCATTCTCCGAATCTACAACTGAGTTAATAATTCTCACCGGCGCGAGAGGATCGGTTACGTCAAATACGCCAATATCATCCGCCGTAAAACCATCCACCTCAAACGTATACGCGCCTGCTGAAGCGGAAAACGCAAGCACATTATCCTCGGCCACAAACGTATCCTGATAGGCCACTTCAAACCAATTCACGTCAAATGCGCTGATAGAACTTCCTGCCGGCAACCGGGCCTCAATTTGCAACACATTCGTGCCTTCCAAGAAGAGTGTCTGCGTCACCGGTATTTGATACAAGTGTTCGACGCGACCTTCCCAGGCTTGTTCCGTCGCCGACAAAAGGGGAGTATCATTCAAACACACTTGGGTTAGATGTTCGCCACTGGTATACCCGTGCAACAACAAACGCAGCTCACCTGGAGGGCCATCAGCAGCGATATGATAAAGGTCGAAAGTATGTGTAGAGATTACCGGCGTACCACCACTAACCGATACTTCCTCCCAAAACCAATGATCCTTATCCTGCCCATCCGGCACAGTACGCCAATACAGAAGATTTTCCTCGTAATGATGCTGATTGCTAAACATACCAGGAGAAGGGTTATCTGTGGGAGTCCCATCACGCTCAGCCATACGCAATCCAGCACCGGAGCCAGCACGCAGCCAATAAACATTATAACGGGTATATTGATCTTCAATCGCCTGCCCATAGAACAGTAAACTGTCATCTGCACCAAAGGTTCCATCCGCTTCCCCTTCAACATAAATAGCAACAGGAAGCCCCTGGTTAAGCACCTCCCAGGTACGGGGGTCAGTCGAGAGCAAGCCAGGAGCAACACCTGATAAATCCGCGTATGTAACTCGATAAAGTCCACTATGCTCTATTTTAAGTTTAACCTGAGATCCCTGTACGGATGGAGCTTGAGGCACGCGGGAGCTATCCGAGGCTTGCCCCAGCGATGGAGCCGGCAATACGTCATAGTTAAGTAATGCGCGCGCTGCGATCTGTTCAAAGGCAGGCGGTTGTGCCTGCCAGCTGCCCGCCGGCTGCCCGCCAACAGGAAATGTCACCAACACCTTGAGATAATGATAAACGCGCAACATGCGTTGCTGAGGATTATATTGAAAAGGATACAGCCGCAATTGAAACATAGGTTGGTCACGTAAAAAGCCAATATCGACAGCTTCAGCAACCATATCAGGAGAGAACGTATCAACAGTATAGGCAAGCGCATCCAAGGCAAATGTCTCAACAACACAAGGCTCACCTTGCAGTTCCTCACTCCCTTCTTCAAGCGTCATAGCCGGCGCAGGATAGACCAATATATCACGTACCAACTCATTTTTAGCCTCAAGTACCGTAATCTGAGGGATTCCCATCTCAGACATACCTAATGGAATGGACTGCATAGGCAACTGCGGCTGTCCAGGTTGTCCCCATAAGATCCATTCCGTAAACGTAGATAGCGAAGAAGTATTTGAAATCCCCCCCGTTACCTGGATTTTCTGATATATGTTACCATCGTGCAAAACGGCCTCCTGTTCAAAACCGGGAAGCCACAATTCCAAGACTATGTGCTGGGCGTCTGATTCTAAAACCTGGAGCGACCAGGCATCATCAGATTGCGCGTTACTAACCGGAACCTCTACACCTAAAAGTATAAACGCGAGTAAACCTAAAATGAGAACTCGAAATCGCATACTTTCTCTCCTTCTCTAAGTACACCACTATATATGAAGAAAGATGCACGCAGCCAGTAGACTGCGTGCATCTTCAAAGTTACAAACGTTGCGGAGTCTGCTACTGTCTACACACGATAGGCATATAGATAGTATAGCTCCCCTTGCTGTTCATGACAACACCTGGTGTCGCCGAGACCGGCCATTCCAGGTAGTCCACCGCGCCACCTGTCGCCAGCACTTCCTGGAGAACATAGTAGTAGGTCGTGCCGCCCTCCACTGTGTCATCCACAAAGCTGTAACTCGCGCCACCCATCTCACTCCCAAGCGCAACTACGAGACCCGGGTTCACTTGCTCAAAGCCACCATCGGCCACCGTGCTGCGCAAGATGTTGAAGCCCACCGTGTCAACCTCGACAACGGTGACCCACGCCACCGTCACCTCCCCCGCGCCCGCGACCGCCGTCAAGCTGTCCAAGGTGATCGCATCCGGCTTGTTGTTGGTAAAGGTACACACTACATCCTGCCCGGCTTCAAGCAGCACCG
>JAFGFI010000331.1 GCA_016931185.1 Anaerolineae bacterium | reverse complement strand
TCCCCACGGCCAAGGGCGCGTTGGGCTACACACTGCAAATGCCGGACGAGGACACTTACCTGCTGAGCAAGAAGGAGTTGGAAGAACGCCTGGCCGTGATGCTCGGCGGGCGGGCGGCGGAGCTGTTGATCTTCAACGATACCTCCACCGGCGCGGCCAACGACCTGGAGCGCGCCACCGACCTGGCCCGCCGGATGGTCACAGAGTTCGGGATGACGGACGCCCTCGGCCCGGTGCGCTACAAGGCCCCGGTGGGGATGGGCTACCTGGGCCAACTGGACAGCCTGCGGCAGGACCTCAGTCCGGAGACCGCAACACTCATTGACCGGGAGACCCGCCGCATCGTCGAGGGCGCGGAGGCCGTCGCCGTTGAGTTGCTGCGATCCCATCGCGACGCGCTGGACGCCATCGCGGATATTCTGCTGGACAAAGAAGTGATCGGCGGGGAAGAGGTGAAGCGGCTGGCGGGAGGATGACAGGAAGCAAGGGAGCAGGGGAGCAAGGGAGCAGAGGGGACAAAGGGATAAAGTGATAACGCGCCAAACGGCGGCTTCGCCGCCGCCAGAGGGGGAATCTTCCCCCTCTGGACTCCCCCTCAGAGGTCAGAGTGATCAGAGGTTCAGAGTTCAGAGGCACCAGAGTCCAGAGATAGGGAAAAAGGAGACGCCCCCATAACCACCCGAAAGCCGTAGCCATCGCCGTGGTTGTCAGGGTTGTTCCTGCAGCGATACGCACAGCGAGCGGCGTTTACATTGCTGTAGAACGCGCCACCACGCAACACCCGGGGAACATCATCTCCGGCCTCCAAATCCTCACGCCCATCCGCCGGATCATAAGGATACGCCTTAAATACACTGCGCGTCCACTCCCACACATTCCCCGCCATATCCACACACCCGTAAGCACTATTCCCCCGAGGTGAATACGCCCCCACCGGCGTCGTATCCTTTACATGATTATCAAAATTACAAAATTCAGGAGTAGGCGGGGTATCCCCCCACGGCCAAATCCGCTTCTTCCCTGCACCCTTACCCCCCTGCACCTCTGCACCTCCGCTCTCTTGCGCCTCTGCCCACGATGCCGCCTTCTCCCACTCCGCCTCGCTCGGCAACATATACGCTTTCCCCGTCATCTCCGCCAACCAACGGCAATAAGCCAATGCGTCATGCCAGGTCACATCCACCACCGGATGCTGTTCCTTCCCCTGCGGCGGTTTTCCATTCTCCCAATGCCTGGGTACGCGATACCCCGCCGCCGCCACAAATGCCGCGTACTGCGCGTTCGTCACCGGCGTCTTACCTATCGCGTACGCCGGCAAATACAACCCGTGCTGCGGCTGCTCATCCTCATACACATTCTTATCCCGCTCCGGGTCGCTCCCCATCAAAAACTCCCCCGCCGGGATCACAACCAACTCCGGCTCAAACGCCTCCCGCCGCCGCACCACCTCCCGCGCCCACGCGCGTTCCTGCTCCTCTACGCCCCTGCTCCTCTGCTCCTCCGCACCCTCACTCCTCCGCTCCTCCGCACCCTCGCTCCTCTGCGTCTTAACTCCCACCTCCTCCATCCTAAACAACACCCCATCCGGCGCGCGCGTATACAGCACAGGCGTACCCCATTCCACAGAATTAGGTACGGTCAAATTGATAGCCACCCGCGCTTCCACTACAGCAGCATCGACAGGCAAACCATCGGCAAGCGCTTCATAAAATGTACGGGCGCACTCAATTGCGGCACGATCGGTAATGGCGTACTGCATCGCCAGGACGGCAGGCAAGCCACGCTGCACCAATGTAGCAGCAGTACTGGAAAAAAGATCACGTGTGCTGCCCTTTGCACCGGCACAAGCGTTGAGAACCACCAGGCGCAAATCACGGTTAGCCAGGAGATGTCCCAACTGTGTCGCGTGCAAACAATAGGTGCGCCCCCGCTCATCGGCCAACGCGATCAACCCCTCCTCGGTTGCAGGATCATAATCCCCGTGGCCCACAAAATGGAAAATATGCCAGGGACCATGCCGCATAGCGCGCTGCAAGTGACGCCACGTCTGGCCCTCCAACCAGATCAACTCTACCAGGCCGCCGGCGCGTAAATCGTCCAGCGCGGTCTCCACACGCTGCTTTTCCAATTCCACATTCAAAGGATGTTGGTCGCTTGGGCTGGCGATCATGGCCAGGATACGCAGCGGCGGGGCCACCGTGAGCGGCCGCAAGGGATGGAGGACTTCCAGGTAACGCACAACGGGCGTATTCTGTGAGAGGCACACATACCCGGCGCGGCCGGCATCAAAGAGAAACTCCCAGGGCAGCGCGGCCAATTGAGGTGTGTTGATACGTAATTTGAGACGCAGCCCCTTACCCTGGAGCGCCGCATCGCGCAGACTCATAGTGTAGCACTCGCCCACCTTCCTCAACAGCAGCGCGTCAAAGAGTTCACGGCCAAAGTCCTGCACCGCCTGGAGTTCCTTCGAAAGCACCCGGCGCAATGCCCCCCCGGAACGCAGCAGTGCGTTTTCCAATGTCAGCAGTTTATTCTCCAGCTCCAGCTCACTGAAGGGGAAATACATCGTCTCCCGCGCATCCCCCGCCGGCGAGCGCGCCACCACCGGGTACATCCGCCCGCTGCCGGGATTAATTTCGAGGTCGAAGTCGAGATAGTCCATCATAAAAAATCAAGAATTTCTCCAATCACCTGACCAAACGTGAGTGCAGGCGCAATATCCACACCTGAAAGTGTGTGCTTAAGTCACCGGGCACTTTCTAGCTCCATCAATTCAGCTTCCAATCCCTCTAAGAGCTTGGCTTCTCCGGCCCACTCTACATATTCCAGATCGCCGCCCTCCAGATCCTCGGCCACCATCTCTTGCAAAAAGTGGAGAGTATCCACATGGTAACGCTGCTCAAACTGTATCAGACGTTGCTGCGTCCGGGTGATTCCCAAACGCAGGCGAGCTTTGTATGCCTCAATCGCCTGAATCACAGGATGCGCACCGTCTTTCCCCTGCAATTCAATCACCAGATGGACGGTCATCTTACCTCCATAATAACTCATCTCAGTAGATCACAATTCTTAGATGGGGCCACTTTGACACGCGACATCATGCTGTTATGTGGACTAAGAATTCCGTTTCAAATGACACTAAGTGCGCCCCACCTATGTATCAATCATGAATTTCGAGCTACTGAGACTACAAAAGTCTTACAAGGTCGTCTGGTTTGCCAAGTGACGACGTTGGATCAAAAGCGCACTCAACTCGTCCTACTTGCCAGAGCTTCCTTAACCTCGATAAAAGCGGCTTCTTCCAATTCCACACGTTCTTGAATGATATGGGACAGCCAGGCCTCAAGGCTTTTTGTCCGGTGTAATTGCGCCAGAAATGCCGCGCGTGCCGCAAGATCGCCAGGAATGGATAAAGAAAACACAGTGGGTACACTTCTGTGAACATAAACGGGCGTACTCCAGGCTGTATCGTCATCAGCCTGTGCAACTACAATCTGGTCAATTTCTTGTTCAGATAACTTTCCCTTAATATTATCGTTTTTACTCATATATCCCATCCTGTAATAATACGGATAACATACCCCGATTTAAGTTGAAAAATAATTTTGAGGTATCGTCCTCCAATTGTTCTCCCCAACAACTGATAGCGATCAGTGTATGACTTATTATGACGCACTTCAAAATCAGAAAAGAAACACTCCACTGCTTCATCAAATGTGATATGATGATTAGCAAGTTCATCTCGTTCAAAGTCATATTCAAAATCAGTGGGGATAAAACGATTCCAGTTTACCACCGTCTATCGCACTCCCTTCTGGCTTAAGTCAATTTTCCACACGCGGTTTCCAAGTTCTATACACTGATTATACAATAATAACATATCACATTCAACTTAGGGTGGGCGTCAAAGTTTCGCATGATAAACCCAGACTACAAAAGTCTCAGTAGACACTTGGTTGATGAGTGGCATCCGTTCAACGAAGTGGTTGATCGATAAGGCCACTGGTAAGACTTTTGTAGTCTTCCACGTGAAAAAGTGACGGACACCCTGGGCGTCAAAGTTTTGCACGGAGATTGGGCCAGTTTATTAACAATCGTACATACCGCGCGATTTAGATTAACTATTGGCCCCACTACAGATAGCGCGGGCTAAAACTGGCCCAATCTGAGAACGCTATCCAAACTCACCCATTCAGCAACCCCAAAATCACCGGCTCAATCTCCAACACGTGATCCACCGCGAATTCCACACCGTCGCCAACTTGGCTGCCGGGACGGACGAGGAGAGTGCGCATACCGAAAGCGGCGGCACCTTGGAGATTGCGCACCTGGTCTTCGATGAAGACACAGGCGGGGCCGGGTGCGCCGAGGAGTTCGAGGGCGCGCTGATAGGCGGTGGGATAGGGTTTGCCGCGATAGCCCGTGTTCCGCACGTCAATCACGTAGGGGAAATGGTGGCGCACGCCCAGTTGGGTGAGAACCCGGTCAGCCCAGGCGGCAACGCCGTTGGTGAAGATAACCTTCGGCACGGGCAGCCGCGTGAGCATCGCGTCCAGTTCCGGTTTAGGTGAGAGATAACCGGTGACATCCACCTTGTGAACGTCGTCCAGGTAATCATCAATATCCAGCTCCGGGTGATGGCGCCACAGTCCCCCTAGCGTTGTGCCATAGTCAATGTAATACTTGCGGCGCAAGGTGTGCGCTTCCTCAAGCGATAGATTCAGCATGCGCATCAGCCACGCCTCAATTCGCACGCCGACCTCCTGGAACAGGCCGGACGCGCCGGTATAAAGAGTTTCGTCTAGGTCAAATAATAGGTATTGAATGTTCATAAGCCGCACTTAAACTGTGTTTTTGCGATTTCGAGCTACGCTCGAAATCGCAAAAACACACTCTTTTTCCTGTTGGGCCTTTAGGCCCTGTTTTTTTAATACGTAAATTTATATAAACATGTCCGGTAGCGAGATCACTAATCACCCATTACACCAGACAACGGCAGGGCCACAAGGCCGCCGACGATTTTGGGGTAGAAGTCGGTGGATTTTTGCGGCATGCGCTCGCCGGCGGCGGTGCAGTCACGGATGTGAGCCATCTGGGTGGGGTTGAGCAGAAAGAGGAAATTGGCCTCTCCGCTGTCCACGGCGGCATAACCGGGCGTGGGGTCACGCAAGTAGGTGAGGTTCTCGTGACGGGAAACACTCTCCTTGCTCAGTCCCATCACGTGTTCGATGATAAGTTCGTGCAGCACGGTGACGTCCAATTTGCGGAAACTGGGATCGCGGTCGGGCAGCAGGTCCGCCATCACGGCCAGACTCTTGAGCGTGAGCAGAGTGTAGGTCCCATCGTAGAAGCCAAAACGCGGCCGGTCAGGCGCGGCTTCCGCCAGGGCGGCGGCCAGCGCGTCCCGATCGGGCAACGATACCACGGTGAAATACGGTTCGAGGGCACCGAGCAACGCTTGACTATCCATCCTGGTATACGAATGGATCAAGCGGTGCGTGGGCAACACCACCAGGCCGGGATCGCTCATACTGACGAAGGTTGCCAGCACGTAGTTAAAGGCAGCATCCGGGGCAGCATCCGCCTTTTCGCGCATCTCATCTCGATACCCGAGCGCGGTCTCGTAGCGGTGATGCCCGTCGGCAATGATGAGCGGCCCTTTGCCCTTCATCGCTTCCACCACAGCGGCAACCACATCGGGATCATTAACCACCCAGAACGCCTGCTCCACATCCGGCTCAATCACCCGATCACTCACAATAGCGGGCATGTGGCTGTCCAGGAAGGGTTGGAGCAAGGCATTGATCTCCGCCTCCTCATCGGGATAAAGCATAAAGATGTGCCCCCAACTTGTCTCGGTCGCGCGGGTCAAATTCAGGCGGTCCTCCTTGGGGCCTTGCAGGGTGCGCTCGTGGGGCAGCACCTCACCCTCATCGAAATATGTGAGGTTCAACGCCGCCGTCAGACCACGCCGGACGTACTTAACGTCATTATCGGGCGTCGTGAACGTCTGCTCCAATACGTACAGCACGGGAACCGGATCACGGATCAACACGTTTTCCGCCAGCCAGGTCTCCATATACGCGCGCGCGCGGGTGTAAACATTATTTTTGTCATTATCTGCGGGCGTTGACTTTCCCTGGATAATGCGCACGAAGCTGTAAGGCGACACCTCGTAATACGCCGCCTGTTCCGCCTCGTGAATGCGGTCATAGGGCAGCGTCACGACCTCCGAAAGGTCACAGAACAGTTCAGGATTATAACGCAAGCCACGAAACGGTTTTATATTTGCCATATATGTCCTCCGGGATAAAAAAAGTAGGAGTTAGGAGTGAGGAGCCGCTTGTATCTTAACTCCTAACTCCTAACTCTTCACTCTTCACTCCTAACTCGCCAAATACTCACTTGCCAATTTGACGATTTCACCGCCGACGCGGGCGGTGGCCTCGGCGGTGCCGGCGCCGATGTGAGGGGTGGCGATAAGTTGGGGGAGGGCGGCGAGTTTGCGCCCTACCTCGTCGGCGGGCGGTTCCTGGGCGAAGACATCCAGCGCGGCCCCGGCGAGATGCCCGCTGACCAGCGCATCGTAGAGCGCGGCCTCGTCCACAATGCCGCCGCGCGCCGCGTTAATCAAGTACGCACCCTTTTTCATCTGAGCCAGTTGCGCCGCGCCGAGCAAATGATGGGTCTCCTCGGTGTGCGGCAGGTGCAGGCTGACGAAATCGGCAACAGCGAGCAATGCATCCAGCGATACAACGTCCTCGTGTTGGATATAGGGATCGTAGGCCACTACCTGCATCCCCAACGCCCTGGCCTTCTCGCCAAGCAGCCGCCCGATGCGCCCGTAGCCGATGACGCCCAGGGTCTTGCCCGCCAACTCAATCCCCTTGAATCGTTTCTTCTCCCACTTCCCGGCCTTTGTCGAAGCATCGGCCTGGGAAAGGTCGCGCGCCAGGGCAAACATCATCCCCAACGCCAGTTCGGCGACAGCATTAGAGCTGGCGGCGGGCGTATTGCACACGGTGATGCTTTTAGCCTGCGCATAATCCGCATCAATGTTGTCCAACCCCACGCCGCCACGGATGATGACCTGGAGCTTCGTCGCTTGATCAATCAAAGGGGCGCGCACCTTCGTGCGGCTGCGCACCACAATCCCCCGTACTCACCAATAATTCCGGCCAATGCCTCGAGCGTGATGTCGTCGCGCACATCCACATCGACGCCCGATTCACGGATCGCCGCCACTGCATCGGCAGCCACAGGATCGCAGATCAGTAACTTTGCCATTTGAATCTCCTTTCAATGCGAGTTGCGAGTGAGGAGTGAGGAGTTAGGAGTTGCGAGTTAGGAGTTAGAGCCAGAGACATATCTTCCTCACTCCTCACTCTTAACTCCTCACTCTTAACTCAATCCTAAAATCTCATCAATCAATCCCAACACCCATCGAATATCCGTCACGGTCAAGTCGCCCATGTGCGCAATGCGGAAGGTCTTTTCCTTGAGCTTGCTGCCGTAACCGTTGGAGATCATCGCGCCGCGCTTGCCGAGTTCTTTGTTGAGGTCGGCAATGCTAACACCCCGGGTGTTTTTGATGGTGGTGACAGTATTGGAGAGAAACTGCTCCCCTGGGAAGAGTTCCCAGTATTGGCGCGCCCAGTCGCGGACAATAGTCGCCATCTCGATATGGCGCGCCCAGCGATTCTCTAACCCCTCGGCCAGGATGTCGTCCATCTGCTTATTAAGAGCCTGGATCAGGCTGATGGCGGGCGTGGCAGGGGTCTGGTTGCGCTTGTAATACTTGAGCATCGTCAGGAAATCGAAGTAATAGCCCCGGCCAGGCATCTGCTCCGCGCGCGCGAGGGCGCGGTCACTGACTGCCGTGATGGTGAGGCCCGGCGGCAGGGCAAAACACTTCTGAGAACTGGCAAGCGCAACGTCCAACCCCCAGGCGTCGAACTCGATCTTGGCCCCCGCCATCGCAGAAACCGCGTCCACCAGGAGCAGGACGTCGGGGTGCTTCTCGCGCACCATCGCCGCGATTTCCTGGAGCGGGTTCATCACACCGGTTGAGGTTTCATTGTAGGTGAGGGTGAGAACGTCGTAATCGTCCTTGCTCAGCGCCTCATCCAGCATTTCCGGCGTGAATCCCAGTCCCCATTCCACATCCAGGCGGTCGGCAGGGGTTCCATTCGCCACCGCGATCTCATGCCAGCGGTCGGAAAACGCGCCACAGACCGTGACCAGCGCGCGTTTCTGCACCGTCTGGCGCAATGAGCCTTCCATTAAGCCGGTGCCGGTGCAGGCATAAAGGAAGACGGGCTGCTCCGTGTAGAGCAACTGCTGTAATTTGGGCGTCACTTCGGCTTGCAGATCGGAATAATCCGTGCTGCGGTGACCGATCATCGGCGCGGTCTGTGCCTGTAGAATTTCATCCCGCACGTGTGTCGGGCCTGGAATAAAGAGTTTTTTGTACATTTAGGTAGCCTCCTAACTAAAGATTAGAGATTAAAAATTAGAAATTAGAGATTAGATGTTGAGTGCCACTAATCGCGATAGGGGCAGGCTTAATGCTCACAAGTGCCACTAATCGCGCAGGATTCT
>JAFGFI010000330.1 GCA_016931185.1 Anaerolineae bacterium | reverse complement strand
CTGAAGCATACAGGCGGATCGTAGGGTCGAAGTAGTAATCGCTGTCGGCCAATCCCATCAGCACGATCTCTCCCGCGGCGGCACTGAGGGTGTAAGTCATCACCTGTCCTGGCACAGAGATAGTTCCTGTAACGATCTGACCATATCCAATTGGAGTTGGAGGTTCAGTAGGCCAGGCCTGAGGTTCTATGCTATCACCCGTTCGCCTAACAACTTGCGGTGGCAGCATGTCTGACTCCAGGCTAACCGATTTTTCCGACATACTTTCCTGTACCGGAGTCTCAGCATCTTGACTGCGCACGCACCATGCCGCATGGACCGGGGTGGATGATAGGAAAATCAATGACGACAAACCTAGGGTAACGACAAGAAGAGCGATAAGACGATCTTTATTAAACATTACTGCACCTCCACGAAACAAACGGCCAATGCAAAGATTCCGCCAGCAGATGGATAGAACGAAGACGACGCTTATGCAAAACAGAGCTTTCAATCAAACACCGGCACATCTCCTGTGTGTAACGCAAAGCGTCTGGAGATAATTGTAGGGGGATGTAACTTCATTATATACAGCTTTTCAGTGAACGTCAACGCACCCGTGTGCAGTACGCATTGCGCATCTGCGCATATCCCAATAATACTTCCCCGATCGCCCTCATCGCGTCCTTGCACACCGCCATATCCTCTGCTGTCGCATATACTACCCGAATGCTTCTATATCCACGCGGTCGAACTGCCTCCCACAACAGCACGCCCATCTCCGCCTCCACGAGGAACAACATGCGGCTTCTTTAAGCAACATCTTCGCATCATATAGTATACCTCACCCCCTAACGGACATTTGTGAAGACAAAATACAACCGGGGGTGCGGTATTCCAAGCTATAAAGGCAGAAGACAATAGTGGTTCGTCAGGGCGATCGACGAAGAACACCTCCCCGGCGCGAATGGTCGTTCACGGCACTGCCCACTGGGAAAACCGAGGGCAACGTTGAAGGCTAGTTGACGGTTGCCCTTCGCCGCAGTGATGCTACACTTATCCTGAACATGGGCTATAACGCTGAAAATGACAACGCGCTTCTGAGAGGGAAAACGATGGACTTTGACCTGGTGATCAACAACGGCACTCTCATTGACGGTACAGGCGCATCGCGCTGCCGGGCAAACCTGGGTTTGTGCGACGGCAAGATCGTCGCTGTGACCCCTGAACCTTTAACTGGCGCTGCCACACTGGATGCAACCGATCTGATCGTGGCTCCGGGCTTCATTGACGTCCACTCGCACGCTGACTGGCTCTTCCCACTGGAGGATCACGCGGCGATCCTGGCCCCGTTGCTCCTCCAAGGTATTACCACGGTCGTCACCGGGCAATGTGGTTTCTCACCGGCCCCGGTCACCGACGCCGCGATCCCCTTGCTGGACGGCTTCTCAGAGTTCTGCCGGGAGCGGGACTTCCCTTACCGTTGGCGTTCCTTCGCCGATTTCCTGGACGTGCTGGATCACGATGGCTTGCTGCTCAATGCGGCCTTCCTGGTCGGCCACGGGACCTTGCGCTATGCGGTGATGGGTGACGCGGTGACGCCCCCGTCCCCCGCAGCGTTGGCTGCAATGCAACACTACACGCGACAGGCACTCCGGGATGGAGCTTTGGGTCTCTCTGCCGGTCTCGCCTATGCCCCCGGTGTCTTCGCGACCAACGCCGAACTCCTGGCGTTGCTACGAGTGGTCGCCGCAGAAGGTGGGGTTTTCACCGTGCACGGACGGGCCTACTCGTGGGTTTCGTCGTTCTACCGCCCGATGCTTCTCGGCCCCGCACACAATCTACGCTCCGTGCGCGAGCTACTGGCGTTGGCGCGGCAAAGCGGTGTGCGCCTGCAACTGTCACACCAGATCTTCGTCGGTCGCCACACCTGGCGTACCCATCGCGCCGTGCTGCGCGAGATCGACCGCGCCGTTGCCGAGGGTGTGGATGTCGCCCTGGATGCCTTCCCCTACACAGTGGGCAACACGCTCATCAACGTTATCTTCCCGGAGTGGTTCCTCGCCGACTTCGCGCAGGCGGTCACCGATCCGCGGGCCCTGCGCCGGTTGCAGCGCGAAATCGACCTGCTGCGCCGGGTCCTGGGCATCGACTACGGGGACATTGTCTTGTTGTGGGGGTACACGCCGGAACTGGCGGAGCTGGAGGGGCTGGACTTTGCCGCCATCGCCCAGAAGCTGAATGTGCCCCAGTTTGCAGCCTATATGCACGTGGCGCGGGTGAGCCAGGGGAAAGCGCGGGTGCTGCTGGGAACGTATTCCGGGGATGGCGACCGCGAAGTACCCTTGCGCGCGGTGCTGGCACATCCCTTGTGTGCCTTTATGACCGACACCATTCTCACCCGCCGGGGACGGCACAATCCGGCTTCCTTTGGCACATTCCCGCGCGTCTTGGGGCGGTACAGCCGTGATCTGGGACTGTTTTCCCTGGAAGAGGCAGTGCGCCGGATGACCACTTTCCCCGCGTCACGGATGGGTCTGACCGAGGTGGGACGCATCGCCGAGGGCTACGCGGCGGACCTGGTGCTCTTTGACCCGCGCATCATCGCCGACAACACCACGCCGGAGCAGGCCGATGCACCGCCAACCGGCATCCGCGCGGTAGTGATCTCCGGGCACATCGTGGCACGCGACGGGCAACTGACGCCGGTTTCACGCCAAGGGCGCGTACTGCGTCGCAACACGTAATATGATGGCGAAATCATTTGCCGCTTCAGCTTTGCATCCACTGCCGGTAATGGTGCAAGTTCTCGCGCGTGATCAGCGTCAATTCATCTTCCGGCACGGCATCGGGCGCAAACCAGCCAATCTCCGTGCACTTCCCCGGTTCGCGAATAGTGGGAACACCGGATGTGATGCGACAGATGAACGTGGGCGACATCCAATGCTGGCCTTCAGCGGGCAAGAGGTGATCCACCACGTCCAGCAACTCTCCTACGGCGATCTCCACGCCGTATTCCTCGCGCATCTCACGCTTAAGGGCATCGACCAAACGTTCACCGAATTCTACCGAGCCGCCAGGGAATTCCCATAGATCACGTTCGTTCTTGGCTTGCGGGCTACGCCGTGCCAGGAACAGGCAGCCTTGGTCATCCACGATGATCGCGCCGACACCGACGCCGATGTAGTCTATGCCACGTTGCATAGGGTGTCCTAGTACATCATTGGTCTTTTCTCATCAAGAGGCTACGACATTGGATTTCAATTCCGCAAGACCAGCGGCAAGTAAACGCGATGCCCACCCGACGACACCGTGATGTACCCGGGCTTGTCAGCCTGCGCCGTGCCGCCTGGTCCGGTAACGACCAACGTCACGCTGAAGCTGCCTGCGCCAGTATAGGTATGCGTGGGATTGGGTGCGCTGGCGACGCCTCCATCGCCGAAGGCCCAGGCATAGCTCGTGACATCGCCGGTAACGATGCTGGTGAACTGCGCGTCAAGTGGCGCGTCCCCGCTGCGCGGCGTCCCGATGAAGTCCACCTGCGGCGGCGCCTTAGCTGCAGTAATGTAGTTCGTATAAATCACACTATCACTGCCACCCAGCAAAATCGCCGACTCTGCGCTGGTCATTACCGTGAGACTGACAGTATACACCCCCGCAGTAACATACGTATGGGTGGGGTGCTGCAAAACGCTGATTCCGCCATCGCCAAATGTCCATTCCCAGACATTTACTGGCCCACTGGATGTGTCGGTGAAATACACGGTGAGTGGAGCTATGCCATCACGAGGATACGCTATTGCCCCGGCTTTTACTGGTTCGTAGACGCTGATGTAATTCTTGCGGGTTACATAATCAACTCCAGCAGCGTTACTGACTGTAAAGTTGCCTTTAGAGAGATTATACCCACCCTTTGCTTCTTGCCGCCCGCCAGACAGCAAAGACAGCCGCCAAAATGGCTCGTACGCACTTCACATATCGGCCTTGTAATAGCTGTGGATCCTCAACCACAAGATGACTGGTAAAGTTTCGTACCAAGGTCGCAAGAGCGAGATTAACACCCAGGTAAACTTCGTCAGATGAGGCGGCTGAGATAAGTGGAATCAAGTGGGCAGAATTTTGAGTGAACTCAGCGACAGTTTTCGCCTCCCAATACCCCTGTCCTATACTTTGATAAGACCCTAAGATAGAAGGTGTCAAATTTCTGAACATCAAACAAATCACGGTTCCCATACCGGGGTTTCTCTGGTTTTGAAGGTTATTTCGTGTTGTGCTATCCCCGTTGAGTAAGATTAACGTTTTTATCAAGCTTTCAGGAAAAGAAGCGAGCGACTTCAAATACAAAAAAGACGCTGCCGTATGCCAGGAATGAAGTATCAAGTGTGTCGCATTGAGTTCAACCACGACGTACTCAAACCAGGCGAGATCAGTAGTCTCGATCCAGTTAAGTAGCGCGTCAATCTCATTGTCAGGCATCGCGTAAGTAGGAGCTTTGTTGTTATACTCTTTGGCAAGACTGCGAAGAATCTTAATTGCCTGGCAGCGAGCCTCTTTTCGCCGATCGGGAAAAAGCAACTCAAGATAGTTTTGTGTATAACCGCCAATTCGACCTGCACACTCGGCAATTTGGTCGGTCGGTATATTGAACGCTGATTGAATAAACTGAACTGTACGCCATATATCCTTTTGTAATGCTTCTGCCAGCCTGATTCTTTCTGATTTCACATAAGCATTGTGGAGAGACATCAACTGTTTCAAGACCGTGTACAAATCAGCCTCACTCAATTTATAGATTTGTAATGAGTCAAGGGCATCTTGATGTGCTTTCTGTTCCAAAAGTGTTTGTTGAGACGGGTCCAATTCAATCCACCCGTCGAGATCTGGAGAAACCGTTGCAAGTATTGGCTTTAGCCGTGACTGACACAAATGCTGAAAGTACGAAATTGCATCAAGGGAATGTACTATACACCCATTACCACCCTCAAATTCTCCAATGGGCATAGGAACATTATCTTTGTACATTCCCTTGTGAATTCTGCGTACCCAGTAAAGTTCATAAATCTGCCAATAATGATAAAAATGCAAAGCTGTAAGGCAACAAATCTCGCGCTCATTCTCATCAGGTATGACTGCATAACTTTCCCGGGGTAGGTACTCCTTGTCTCTTGGGCGTTCCAATCCCTCCACTACACCCCAGGCACAATCGATAGGATGACGTAAATCACAACCCGTCAAAACATCCAAGGACGACTCTGGGTAACGCATTGCGAAGTTAAGTTGATGAAACGGAAGAAACTTGTCATCAAACTCGAAACTTTTCCCGGAGACCTGAGCTGCCCAAAAACTGCGTGCATACATTTCTGGCATCACAAGTCGCGCGGCCGGGAACATCCAACGATTGCATTCATACTCTTCAAGTTCCTCTAGTGTACAATCATATATTCCTGCAGCTTTCGCAAAGCGGATGAACTCCTCTATTTGTAAGTAGCGTTTGCCAAACGATTTCCACTCATTTGTGTTCTCTAGAGACTGAAGCAACTCCATATAATCACCTCCACATAAGATAAGTTATGCGTAGCCTCACGGGCCTGTTGAGATGCATCCGTCGATGTACGATAGATTTTGGGCAACACTTGTACAGTGTATTTACTAAACCACACGATGCCGACCCATTGCCGGGCTTGCAGCATCCGTTGACGACCTTTCGCCATAGCGCGCGACAATTCATCGCCCACCCTATGGTTTAGGGCTTCCAGTGCTATCAGTTCACGGTCAGTCCAGTCAAAAGGGATGGTGTCATATTCGAAAAGTGTGATTGTCGCTGATGTTAATTTCTAGTTGTCGTTTGACACGCAACCATCAGTTCGTCCTCTCATCTTCCCAGAGGTTATTCCTTTGTAGAACGCCGGCATCAGTTTTGTATATTATGGTGGTAGTAATGCGGGCGTACTACGCCCTCACAGGCGGTCAGGAAAACCAGATACGGACATTGTGCCTGCTGCTTGAGCATGGTACTACGATCACTCACCACTAGCACGCGGATCACTGGTAGCCACCCGGTGTAGGATGTTCACCACGAGAAAGCTGCGCGGAAATTCCTGCTCCCCGTTGAGGTGATTTCCACGGGATAATCCGCATCCTGGTGTTCCAGGATACGGATTTCGAGGTTGGCGTAAGGTTGCGTGTTCATCATCGGGGCATTTCTCTCAAAAACACATTTTACACCTGCGCGCAAAAGGGCGTTTCGTTCTCAACGTGTGACACATAGTCTAGTGCAAAACGCCCAAACGCCAAATCCCACCGCGCTCAGGGATTCCACAGTAAAGAGTTGGGCATCTCCGAGGG
>JAFGFI010000329.1 GCA_016931185.1 Anaerolineae bacterium | reverse complement strand
GGAGTTAGAATTAGAAGAGAAGAGTTAGGAGTTACGAGTCAGGAATTAAGTATCTATGCAAGATTTAATTCCATTTATTATGGGTCTGTTTGTTCTTGCGGCCTTGCTGCGGATAGATTTCTATTTCAGTATCGTCTATTTGCTGGCAGGGGTGTATGTGCTGGCGCGGATGTGGACGCGGCGGGCGATGGGGCAATTGCACGCAGAGCGGCGCTTGGTGAAGCGCGCGTTCCCTGGAGAGCGGATTCCGGTGGAACTGGTGGTGCGAAATACCGGCTGGCTGCCGGTGCCGTGGGTGGAACTTAATGACTCGCTGCCGGTGCAATTGATCTCTCCTCCCTTTTACCGCGAAGTGATGACGTTGAGTGGCCTCCAGGAACGGCGGTTCCGGTATACGCTTTCTTGTGACCGGCGCGGTTACTACGATATTGGCCCGTTACAGTTGCACACCGGCGACTTACTGGGTGTGGCCCCACGTCTGACCTTCAGCCAGCAGGCCGAATATGTGATTGTGTATCCAAGAGTGTTACCCCTACAAGCTCTGGGATTGCCAACTCACTCCCCGTTGGCAGTGTTGCGCGCGCCATCACCGTTGTTTGAGGATCCCACGCGTGTGATGGGGGTGCGTAACTATATCCCCGGAGATTCCCCACGTCGTATCCATTGGACGGCGACGGCCAACACAGGGCAATTGTTGGTTAAGCGCTACCAACCCGCTATTGCGCGCGAGACGTTGATTTGTCTTGATTTGGACGCGGAGGGTTATGATAACCGGCAACGGTATAGTGCCACAGAGTTGGCGATTGTTGCGGCGGCTTCTATTGCCAACCATGTTGTTATCCGCGAGGGGCTGGCTGTGGGTTTGGTGACACAAGCCCTTGACCCGCTGCAGGAGGCTGCTGGCTCCGTGCGGTTTGCACTGTCTCCACGCCGGGAGCGTGGGCAACTGATGGCAATCCTGGAAGTATTGGCCCGCGCGCAGGTCTTTGATCGTGGGCCAACGTCCGGGGATGTCATAGGATTTCCGGAGTTTCTGCGGCAGCAGGGGGTCGCCTTGTCGTGGGGAACGACCCTGGTGGTGATTACCGGGAGTGAAACAGAATCCCTTTTTGATTCGTTGGCCTACTTGCGACGGATGGGGTTTGCAGTGGCCTTAATTTTGGTGATGCCGGCGCGGGCCGGTGATGCCGTGCAACAACAGGCTGAAGTACTCGGTGTCCCCGTCTACCGCATCTGGCGTGAGTGTGATTTGGACCTGTTCTAGTTTTCTAATCTTTAATTTCTGGAGGTGTGATGATGGGGAATCAGGGTATACGTCCCCCTGAAACCTTAAATTATAAAGACGAAGACACTGTCGATCTGCCACCCTTCGTCCTTGACACCCCCTGGGTGTGGAATGGACTGCTTCCTTTGGCGATAGGTGTGATGGTGGCGTGCGTGGCATCGGCACTGGTGCAGTGTATACGCTTGTGGGCCCCAGATTGGAATGGCACGTATTTGTTGGTTGCACCGATCCTGGCAGCTTTGGCAGGGCACACCACGTATCGTCTGGGAAAACGGAAATATATCAGCGGGATGGATCATCTACATCAGCGCGCGTTGGAGGTAGGTGTGATGTTCATCCTGTTAAAAATCGCGACGCACATGGGGGACACAGTAGGAGAGATGATAGCCTATTTTCGCGCCTGGCAGTCGGATCCGTTTTCATTTTTTGACGGGCAAACATTGGTTGCATTTGGGCTGTCCTTCGCCGCCTGGTACGCGGCCGGTGCGACTGCGCGCAATCTGGAAGAGATCGCCGATCCTTATTTGCGCCTGGAACGTGGAGGAGTCCCACCGGCAGACTTGATCACGCGCCGGTTTTTTATAGGGGGCGGGGTTCTGTTGCTTTTTTCCGGGCTGGCGCGAGTGGGGATTGAGGCGTTGCTAAGTTTGGATCGTCCCCGTGTGCCCGGCTTGATTTTGAATGTACTCGTCTACTTTGTGTTGGGACTGGTATTGCTGAGCCAGGTACACTTTGCCAGATTAACGCGGTTGTGGCAGAGCCAGCATATCACTATTGCTCCCGGTCTGGCGGGAGGGTGGGCGCGGTACAGTTTGGTCTTTTTGACCGTGATATTGGTGATTGCCTTTCTGCTACCCACCGGTTATACGGTGAGTTTATTAGATATAGGGGCTTACCTTATATCGCTTATTGTTGATCTTGTACTGCTCCTGTGGTTTCTTGTTACGTTACCGTTTGTGTGGTTGTTGAGCCTGTTTACGCAGCAAGATGGGACGGCCCAAATGCCTGCACTCACACAGCTTGAGTTCTCTTCCCCCCCACCGGAGACCGTCGCCACTGGATATGTCTGGTGGCAATGGGTGCGTTCAGCCCTTTTTTGGGGCGTGTTGCTGGTTGGGGGGTATCTGCTGGTGCGTGGTTATGTGCGGGACCGGTCTGGATTGTGGCAGTCGCTCCGTCGTTTCCGGTTCGCGCGGA
Organism: Anaerolineae bacterium; assembly: GCA_016931185.1. Classification (GTDB taxonomy): domain Bacteria; phylum Chloroflexota; class Anaerolineae; order B4-G1; family SLSP01; genus JAFGFI01. The sequence goes on along the minus strand of JAFGFI010000329.1, from coordinate 32,510 downwards.
TATTGTGCGCGTTCTGGGAGAGCCTGGTTCAGTTGTGGCGCGGAATGGGGCGGACTATCCAGACGCAACTTCCCCGTGTTTCGCGCGGTGTTCTGACGTGGTTCCGCCGCAGGTCGACATTTGACGGTGATGGAATGTTACGGCGGCGAGGTCGTTCGGCGCGAGAACGGGTTTTTTATTTCTATCTTTCGTTATTAGATCGAGCGCGTGAACGAGGCATTCCCCGTGCGAAGACACAGACACCTCATGAGTATCAGACCCGACTTGCGCCGCAATTAGAAGCCGTGCAGGCAGAGAATGTTGTAGCCTTGACTGAAATGTTTGTGGAGGCCCGTTATAGCGCGCATCCGGTGACGGACGAAATGGTGCAGCGCGCGCAGGCGGAATGGGAACAATTGCAGGCCGCAATTGCGCAGTTGGAAACGGCAGAGACAAGGGAAACGGAGGAGCAAGGGGTTTTGGGGGCGGAGGAGAATGGATAGAAAAAAGGTGATGCGGGTAAGTTTATTGGTAGCTTTGGCTTTGGTGTGCGGAAGTGTCTCTTTGTGGAGAATGGTGACGCCATCCTCACGGGTGGAAGAGGCATCGCTACAGACGGCAGCCGCGACAGTTGAGCCGGTGTCCGTTATCCGTTCGCCGACAACCCAAGCGCGGAGGGGTTTGCGTTCTGCGAAGCTGGACACGCGGCTGAACGTTTTGGCGACGGCGGCGGAACAAGGAATGGCGCAGGCGTTGGATGTGGCGACGCAGCAGGGTGCGCAGGTTGTAGGTGAGCGAATCCAGGTACATGTGGTGGTGCGTCCACCGTCGCGGGTGCAGGTAACGGGGATAATTGAAGCTCTTGGCGGTACAGTGACGGGGGCGTTGGAATTGGATTTCCCACGCCGTGAAACGTTGCTCCAGGCATGGGTGCCTATGGGTATGGTTACGGCCCTGGCGAGTAATGTGGATGTGGACCTGGTGCGTGTACCAGATGAGTTGGAATTGCTGGAGTTGCCGTTAGCCGGTGCTATCACGATTGAGGCTCTGGATGATATGAATGTGGGTGCCTGGCACACGTTAGGATATAGGGGCGCAGGTGTCAAGGTTGCTGTTATTGATGGGGGTTTTGTGGGATATAATAACTTGTTGGGATCGGAATTGCCGGCGGTGGTCACCGTGAAAAATTTTGTGGATGGGCAGGAAGAGGAAGATGTGAACGGTACGACGGTGCATGGTACGGCCTGTGCGGAAATCATCCACGATATTGCGCCGGAGGCTGAGATGTATCTGGTGAAGATTGCGACCAATGTGGATTTGGGCGAAGCAGTGGCGTGGGCGGTGGATACCGTGGGTGTGGATATTATCTCTACCTCGTTAGGGTGGTATGGACTGACGCCGGGAGATGGTACCGGACAATTTTCCGATCTGGTATCGCGGGCACGGGCTGCCGGGATTCTGTGGGCTACGGCAGCGGGCAATGATCGTCTGGCGCATTGGGGGGGACAGTTTAACGATACCAACGGCAGCGGTTACCATAATTTTATACAAACCAATGAAATTAACTATGTGGACCAGACGGTTGGATCGGGCCGGGCTTTTGTGGTGTATGCGCGTTGGGACGATTGGACCTACGTAACCCAGGATTATGATTTGACACTGTGGGGCTATTCTGAAACCGATCATCGTTGGGAACGTATCGGGGGTAGCTATGATACACAGGATGGTTCACCCGGACAGCGACCGAGCGAGTATGCGTACGCGATCACGACGGGGGAATACTTATTCTACGGATTTGCGCTTTCGCGTTACAAAGCCGATCGTAATGTGAATTTTGAGGTGTTTACGCCCCGGATGTATCCCTTGATTTACAATGTGGAGGCGCGCAGCCTTGCCAATCTGGGGGATGCACCAGATGCCTTTACGGTGGCGGCAGTGGATGTGGATAGTCCGTACACATTTGAATTTTATAGTGCGGAAGGTCCTACTAATGGGGCAGGAGGAACGGCGACTGGGGGAAGTATCAAACCCGACATTGCTGCGTATGCCAATGTCTCGACCTATAGCTTTGGCACAGGGGGGTTTAATGGTACATCAGCGGCGACTCCTCACGTAGCGGGAGTGGCGGCGCTGGTCCGGGAAGCTTACCCGGCTTACACCGTAGATCAGGTACAGACGTATTTAGAGAGTCAGGCAATTGATATGGGCACGACGGGGATAGATACGCAATTTGGTTATGGGCGTCTGTGTTTGGGAACTCCGCCTTCGCTCTCTACGCCGGTGTTTGCCCCACTCCCTACATGGCTGTTTGAGATGGGACAGTCAACTATTTTACCCCTGGATTTGTGGTCCTATGCCAGTGATGCGCAGTACACAGTGGAGCAACTCACATTTACGATTGTAAATACGCCAGTGGCCGGGGCCGGCGTCAATCTGAGGGATAACCGGTATCTGACCCTATCACCGCTCCCGGGGTGGCAGGGAACGACGGAGATTGTGGTGCGTGCCACCAATCCGGCGGGCCGGTGGGGAGAGGCGGTAAGTCGCGTTGTCGTGGCGGAGCGCATTTATGAAGCGTATTTGCCATTGGTGATGCGAGTGAGATAGGATATAATGTAAGCTTGTGGTGTATAAATTGAGGAGGTTCATAGTAAAGATGCAGATGTCGCGTAATGTAGGTGTAAATGGAGTCAAGTTGTTCCTGGTATTTTTATTGTTGGTGGTATTTGTAATGCCCCCGGGTCGTGCAATCGCTGTTGCCGGTACCGGGGAAAATGGGGTATCCTTACCCGGTGATGCTTTAGTGATAATGCGTTATGACCCGCTGGCGCAACCATCGTATGTGCCTGCGCCGGAAATCGTCAGGGCGCGGAGTGCCTCGGCGCCGTCGAGTTTTTCGGTGCAGTACAATCCTTCCTCTTGTGAGGGTTCCCTGGTCGCCTGGACGCCGGCAGCAAAAACAGCCTTCAACTATGCTGTGAGCATCTGGGACGCGCTGTTGGATACGGATCGAACGATCGTGATTCACGCTTGTTACCGGTCGGATTTAGAGTATGGAATTTTAGGCGGGGCCATGTCCTGGAGTTACTACCGGGAGTTTAGCGGTGTGCCCTATTCGAATACCTGGTATCCGGTGGCTCTGGCGAATATGTTGGCCGGTTCCGATCTCAATGGGAGCAGTGAACCGGAGATTTATGCAGAGTTTAGCAGTACATTTGATTGGTATTATGGTACGGATGGGAATACGAGTGGGAAGATAGATTTTGCGACCGTGGTCTTGCATGAGTTGGGGCATGGTTTGGGATTTGCCGGTTCAATGGATGTGGATGTGAGGGGCAATTGGGGTTATGGAACACCTTACCCTTTTATTTATGATCGGTTTACCCAAGATCTCAATGGTACTGCTTTGTTGAATACGTCTGTGTACCCTAATCCATCATTTGCTTTAAAGAATGTATTGACCGGAGGCGATGTATATTTCAACGGTACTTATGCTAACGTTGCTAACGGTGGCTCTCGGGTTGAACTCTATGCTCCTAGTGTATGGGATGATGGATCGAGTTACTCACATTTAGCTGAAATTTACAACGGAACCGTGAATGCATTGATGACGTATTCCCTGGGTACGGATGAGGTACAACACTCTCCAGGTCCGGTTACGTTGGGAATGTTTCAGGATATGGGCTGGAGCCTGAACACCGCTACAAATACTGCGCCTACGCTTTCCAGTCTGCCGGATCAGACGTTGGCAATGAACACGACTGCCGATAATGCCATTGATTTGTGGGCGTATGCTGAGGACGCGGAGACATCCGACCAAAATTTGTCTTTTGCCTTTGTCTCGTCCCCGCCGGCAAATTTTGGCGTAACGATAGACAGCAATCGCTTTATTGACATTGCGCCCATTTCCGGTTTTTCAGGACAGACAACGGTTGAGGTACAGGTGACGGATGAGGAAGGTGCGACAGATACGAGTAGTTTCTTGCTCACCCTTTCTAATACGTCACCGGTGTTGAGTACTTTGCCGGAGCAAATATTAGGGATGGGAGAAAGCCTGGCTCCCGCCATTGATCTATGGGCCTATGCGGAGGATGCAGAGGACACAGATGCAAATTTGACGTTTATTGTGAGCAATAGCCCGTCCTCGGCATTTGGTGTGAGCATAGGCAACAATCGTTATCTGAACATTGTCCCTGTGTCGGGTTTTGTAGGACAGACGACGGTTGAAATCCAGGTAGCGGATTCGGCCAATGCCGTAGATACCGCGAGCTTTATGGTCACGGTAAATGATGCGCCAGCGTTGGTGGATCTGCCCGATCAGATAGTGCCGGTAGGGGGATCTGTTGCCCATGCCATTGATTTATGGGAGTATGCCAGTGATTTACTAGATACGGATGCGGAGCTTACTTTTTCTGTTGTGGATGCTCCTTCCCAGGCAGGCGTGACCATTGAAGCGAACCGTTATGTTAATATTAGTCCCTCTCTAGGGTTTTCTGGAATTGCGGATGTGGTGGTTGGGGTACAGGATACGCTAGGCTTTACCGGTACTGATACGTTTGCGTTAAACGTAACCAGCGCTAATATTACGCCGACGTTGGTCGTTCCAGACATAATCGTGCCCCGCAATACTACAAGTGTTGTGGACTTGTGGGATTATGCCGAGGATCGGGATGATAGGGATGCGGCATTGGTCTTCACGTTAACGCAGTTATCGACTATCAATGTACAGATCTCTGTCAACGATGAACATTATCTCACGATTGTCCCCTCAACGGACTGGACGGGTACTGTAGATGCTATCCTGGAAGTTCAAGACCCAGATGGCGCCAGTGTGACAGACACGTTCAGTGTCAAGGTTGTCTATAGGCTGTTTATGCCGGTCGTGATGCGGTAACACGATGATGGTTTGAGGTGGGACGCACTTTAAATAAAGCTAGAATTTACGATTGAATTCGTTATTTGAAGTGCCAAAGTGCGTCCCACCTGAGCAATGACCTTTGGGTTCAGAGGCTTTTAGCTTTCTCAGCCAGTTCCACGCGATTGTCGTAGATTTTATGTAGCGCGGCGATCACATCATTCACGCCTTTGTGGCCGGCGCGGAAGATGGCTTCATCTAGCCAGACCGCCTCTTGTTCAGCGGCGCGTTCGGCTTCGGGGAACTGCATCTTCTCAAACTGGAAATGTTCCGGAAATGCACTCGGCACGGGCAGCCGTGAAATTTGCGGTTGAAATAACTCATAGTGGTGCATTGCCGGATACCCGTCCCAACATGAGATTCCTTCCTGAGCTAGCGCGTAGCACATAACCCGGTGATCAAAGCCGTAGACTTTGGGATTGATAGCGAAGATGTAGCGATAGAAAGAGCGTTGGGTGTGGCGCAGGTCGCGCTTGAGGATGCGAATACCGGGGACTTCACTCAATGCTTCATCCATATAGGCGGCCATATCTTCGCGTTGCTGCGCTTGTGCCGGGAAGCGTTCCAGGGCGACCGTCGCCAGCGCGGCTTGTAGTTCGGCCATACGGTAGTTTGCCCCCATCGTAATCTGTGTGCCGGCTTGATCGTGTGGGCGTCCACAGTCAATAATGCTGGTGGCGCGCTCGGCCAGCTCTTGGGTTTTACAGATCAGGATGCCGCCTTCGCCAGAGGTGAGTATTTTGGAGGATTGCAGGCTGAAGGACCCAAAGTGCCCTAGCGTGCCGGCTCCTTTCTTACGCCACTGCGCGCCGTGCGCGTGGGCGCAATCTTCAATAACGATGAGATTGTGATGCTCGGCGATATCCATAATAGCGTCCATGTCTGCCATTTCTGCCCCCAGATGCACGGGAATGATAGCCTTTGTCTTATCGGTGATGGCACCTTCGACAGCTTTGGGGGCAAGGCAGTAAGTCTCCGGGTCTATGTCGGCAATGACGGGGATGGCGCCGGCTGCCATTGGCGCAGCAGCGGTAGCCTGGAAAGTATAGGCGGGGATAATGACTTCATCTCCCCATCCGATGCCTGCCGCGCGACAGGCGACTTCCATGGTGACCGTGCCGTTTGCCATTGCAACAGCATACTCCCCTCCCTGCATCTCCAAGAATCGTTGGACGAATTCCCGTGTGTTGGGGCCAGGATAAGGATAGCCTCCCCACCTGCCAGATTTGATGACGGCAGTGACTGCTTCCAGGTCGCGTTCATCGAAGACCGGCCATGCCGGATACGGTTCGGTGCGTACCGGGGCTCCACCTAAAACAGCTAATGAAGAAGTAGGCGACTTTAACATTTTTTCTCCTTGTTTGCTTTGCGTGTTGTTTTAGCTCATCTTTAATGTGTAATATCGTACGGCAGACTGTGCTGCTTACGCTGGTCATACGGAATAAATTCTACCACAGGTGTTTATTTTAGTTACCTATTTCCATTTATTGTTAGCGCACAAGTGTTAGGATGTAGCCGCGCTTTCCATAGCGCGTTCTTTGTATCTCACCGGGTATACATGCTAACCATTTATTTGTTCTTTTGTTCGCTTTGTTACCTCATCCCCTGGTTATCCCTTTGTCCCTGTCAGCTTAATCCCCTCAATAAACGTGCGTTGGGCAAAGAAGTAGGCGATGATAATAGGGATGGTGAACACGACGGAAGCAGCCATCAATTGATTCCACTCGGTGTTACGTTGCCCCTGGAAATCCTGGAGGCCGATTGCCAGGGTGAAGTTTTCCGGGTTGTTCAGGTAAAGCAGCGGGCCAAGGAAATCATTCCATGCCCACAGGAAAGTAAAGACCGTGATAGAGGCCAGGATTGGGGTGGAGAGTGGCAAAATGAGGTTAAGCAGAATGTGCAGATCCGAGGCTCCATCTACCCGCGCGGCATCTACCAGGTCCTGGGGGATGGTGCGGAAGAATTGCCGCAGCAGGAAAATGTCAAAGGCGTTGGCAAAGAACGAGGGCACAATGATGGGCAGAAGGCTATTTCCCCAGTTCAAGGTTTCGGTAAACAGCAGGTAAAGTGGAATCATCGTGACCTGGTAGGGAAGCATCATTGTACTTAAGACCAGCATAAAGACCAATTCACGCCCCGGCCACTCAATGCGCGAGAAACCATAGGCGACGGGCACACAGGATACCAGGGTGCCAATAATGGTGAAGAAGGCAACTATGAGGCTGTTTTTGAGATAGGTCCAGAAGTTGACGTTTAGCCCTGGACGCACGCCCCGATTCATTGCATCACTAAAATTGCGCCATTGGAACTTGATGGTCAATACCGGCTCGGCATAGCGCGCTCGCATTTCGATTACCTGAGTGGGGTTGCCGGGATCAACAAAAGTTCCTTGTCCTTCCTCGATTTTGACTGCCGCTAATTGCTGCATTTCCCCATCTACGGGAACGTTGTAGAGAGGATAGGATTCTCCGTTCACGGTGACATATTTTGTGTCGTAAGGTAGGAGTGTGGGCGGAAAACGGAACACATCTTTATTTGATTTGAAGGCCGTGAAAAACATCCACACGGCGGGGACCAGGAAAAAAAGCCCAACCGTGAAAACAACGATATGGCTTAGGAGTCTGAACAAGGCACGTTGCCATCGTGGATGTAACCACACGTGGCGTTTTGTACCGGATGCGTGTTGACTTTCGTTCATAATCACTTCTCCTCATCCTCGTAATACGTCCACTGCTTGGAAAAGCGCAGGAGCAAGAGCGTGCAGACCAGGATGATGGCGAACAGAATCCAGGCCATCGCGGCAGCGTAGCCCATTTTGAGGTTGCTAAACCGGTCATACAAGTACACGCTGTAGAAGAGGGTGGAATCCAGCGGGCTGCCTAGTCTGTCGGCACGCCCGGTCTGAGCCGAGGCGAAGATATATGCTTGGGTGAAATATTGGAACATGCCGATGACGCCCATGATGAGATTAAAGAGCGTAATGGAAGAGACCATGGGAATGGTGACGTACCAAAGACGTTGCAGCCAGGTTGCACCGTCCAGTTCTGCCGCTTCCAGCAGGGAGATGGGCACATCCTGAATACCAGAAAGGTAAATGACGATGGTGTTACCTATTCCCCACAACCCCATAATGATCAGGCCTGGTTTGGCCCATGCTGGGTCGGTGAGCCAGCTTGGTCCTTTAATGCCGAAATATCCCAGGAGCACGTTGAGGATGCCGTTGTTGGTATTAAAAATCCACATCCACAACATACTGCTGGCTACCAGTGGGACGATGGAGGGCAGGTAATAGATAAGACGATAGACCGATTGTCCGCGTAGTTTCAGATTAAGTAGCACGGCAAAGATGAAGGCACTGAGCAACTCTAGGGGCACGGCAATTATCACCATATAGACGGTATTGTACAGTGAGGTCCAAAAACGCCGGTCTTGGAGGAGATTGGTATAATTTTCAAGCCCGATCCACTCTGAGGGTGTACGGATGTGATGCTCGGTAAAACTGATATATAAGGATGAAGCCATCGGGTACAGGGTGAAAAATAGAAACCCCAGAATCCAGGGAGAGATAAATAGCAGTCCTTTTATAAAATTGCGACGGGTGCGGCGGCTCCAATGGTGCCGTTTGGTAGAAGTGGAGGGTGTAATCCTTTGTGTAATACCCATCATTGATCTCCAGAAATGACGATGGCAACCGTAGGTTGCACTGAGTTAAGAGTTAGGACGCAGATTTACGCGGGTGCGTTCTGCGTCCTAATCTGTTGGCTTACTTCTTTAATGCTTCTTCGAGCATGGGTTGTAGCTTTTCCTGTGCTGCCTGGAGCAGTGGGGCAGGGTCTGCACCTTCATGCAGCACTTGCTGCTCGATCAAGTCTAGCTCAGTTAAGAGGTCCGCGCTGATAGCGGTAAAGATGTGATAGGTTGCATTAGGGGAATTGGCCAATTCCATGAATACCGCGAACTTTTCGTTCTTGTGGAAACGTGAATCTTTAGCGGATTCCTTGCTCGATGGGAGGTTGAAGTTGGCGACCATTTCCTCGGCTACGATTTCGGGACTCATCATCCAGGCCATAAGTTTCGCCGCTGCTTCCTTATTCTGTACACCACTAGGGATAACAGCAACTGTTCCACCAACGACGTTGGTGCCTTTATTCTCGGGCTTAGATGCCGGATAGGGGATGGGACCAACCCCATACCACAGATCGGGGGCTAAACCGCCGATGAAGTTGTCACCGGTCATCCATTCGCCATCTACCATCATTGCAATTTTACCGGCCATAAAACCGTGCTCTGGTGAGGAATATTCCCCGGTAGACGACACAAAGCGCAATACTTCTTCGATCCCGTACCGGGTGTAGAATTGCTGTTCCCACTTCAGAGCAGCGATCATTTCCGGGGTATCCAACTGCACCTTCGTGCCATCGTCATTGAACCAATACCCCCCGTGTAATTTGATGTATTGCTCAATGTGACTCCATGAGAAATCGGGTACAAACCCGAGTTGTGTGATATGACCGTCGGCGTCAACTTTGGTCAATTTATCGGCATATTCGAGCATTTCCTCCATCGTTTCAGGAGGACTTTCGGGATCAAGACCAGCTTCCTCGAACAGGTCCTTGTTCCAAAAAAGCCCATAAGTATCCGAACCCCAAGGAAGCGCGTATAATTTCCCCTGATATTTGCCTTGCGCCAACATAGCCGGGTAAATGTCTTTTAGATCAACCCCCTGTGCTGTGACGAGATCCTCAAGCGGGGTCAAGAGTCCCTCGTTTACCCAGGTAGAAACATCATCCGGGCCACCGAGTATCAAGATGTCCGGTGGTTCAGACCCAGAAAGCGCTGCAATGACTTTGTCACTTTCAACCGGTGAATTAACTTCTACTTTGGTATTATTGGCCTCACCATAACGATTAAAAAGTTCCTGGATTTGGGTTGGGTCATCCCCCCAGGTGATCCAAACGCGCATAACGTCGGGTTGCGTTGAGGCAGCAGGGCCTTTATCTACGGGTTGGCAGGCTGCTACTAGATTTAACATAAGCATTAACGACAGAACTAAACACAAGCTTTTCTTGAACATAGTATCCTCCTCGATTTTACTAATTTTTACAGAAAAATAGATGTTAAACTAAATTATTTTATTTTAACCTCCTTGTCCAAAAATAAAAACTTTGAATATAACCTAAGTTGCTACCTATCACATGAATTTCTCTTTTTCGCCCCTACGGGGCGAAAAAGAGAAGGGAAAAGATATTTTTTTCGCGCGCGGCTCTTGCCGCGCGCGAAAAAATCCCTCTAAACATGGTTAATTGCATCCACATGAACGACGGATCACTAATTCTGTTGGGAGAAGGGTCAATAAATCAGCTTCTCCCGTGCGGATCAGATGCATAAGTTGTTGTATGGCCTCGCGTCCTACTTGTTCGACCGGCGCGCGCACAGTGGTTAAGGGGGGATTTAAATAACGGGCCAGATCAATGTCGTCGAAACCCACCAACGCCACATCCTCGGGAACATATATCCCGGCCTGGGTCAGCGCGGTTAATGCACCGGTGGCAGAGTCGTCGTCCCCCGCAAAGATGGCGTCGATTTGTACACCCTCGCGTATCCAGGTTTTTACGGTAGCCTGTGCGATTTGCTCGTTAAATCCTCCAATCCCCACTAACTCTGGATCAAAGGCAATACCGTGTGTTTCCAACGCTTCCCGGTAGCCCTTTTCGCGCCAATAGGAATCCTCATGGGCTTGAGGCCCGGCCAGAAAAGCAATATGACGGCGGTTATGAATTTCAATCAGATGATCCACCAGACGGCGCGCGCTGGCTTTGTTTTCGATAGTCACACTGGGAATAGCTAACCCCTCTGGGGGGGTGCAATGGATCAAAACAACAGGAAAGGAAATTTGATGCAGGCGGCGTAATTCTTGCTCTGGTAGGCCGCTGGTAAATACCACCAGCCCATCTGTATTTTGATCGCCAATGGGGTAGTGGTCCAACTCCCGTGGCGCAGCGCCTTCCTGTACGGAGTAGATAAGCAGATCAAATCCATATTCTCCGGCAGTGGAAGCAATCCCACGCAGCAGAGGGGCAAAATAGTAGCCGCTAATCTGAGGGAAGACCAGGCCGATGGTGTTGGTGCGATGGCTGGCCAGTGTTTTGGCCGCGGTGTGGGGACGGTAGTTTAATTCTGAAATCGTCTCCCGGACGCGCGCAGCGGTCTGGGCAGCGACCGGACCGGTTTGATTGATGACGCGGCTGACAGTAGCGGTGGATACCCCCGCCTGTTTTGCGACATCGGCAATGGTAATACGAGACATTTTGGCTTCAGATATTTCTAGTACAATGTAAGCGATTACTGTAATCGCTTACATTGTACTAGAAAATAAAATAGATGTCAAGAAAGATCTTCATAGGTTCTTGCCTTTTGTGTGGATTGTGAGTATTATGTATATATTCACCTGTAACTTAAGGAGGAACCAAGATGGCAGTACAAAACAAAAAACTAGATCCGGAAGGGACGACCACTTCGCGTGGATCTGTGAACCGCGAAGATGCTAAGCGACACATCGATGAAGCACGCTATGAGCAGATGGAAGCTCGTAGAGCGGCTCGTGAAGTACAGAAACAGGAAGCGCGTACCTACATCGTGCAACCTGGTGATAGTTTGAGCAAGATTGCAGAAAAGCTTTACGGCGACGCCAGCCGCTGGTCAGAGATTTTCGAGGCAAACAAGGATCAACTTGCAAATCCCAATATGATCCGCGCGGGGCAAGAGCTGAAGATTCCCTAGAGAGACGGTAGCAAGCAGGCAGTAGATGGGACTTGCTTGCTATACAAAGGGGTATATTTTGGGTTTCGGGTTGCTCCCGAAACCCAAAATATGCCCCTTTAAACTTTGTTTTATTCCATTTCTTAACGGGATTCTGCTGCTTCAGACTTCCCCGGTTTCAGCGACCGCACCCGGCCCCAGCGGTCGGCGTCAATATTCCAAACCTCTTTGACCCAGTAAGCGCGCATTTGTGCATCTTCATCGGGTCGTTGGATGTGCTTGTAGGTTAAGAGGAGTAGTCGTATCCCCCCATCTTCGGGAATACGGTTGACTTCCAGGATTTCATATCGCAGGTTTGCATCGGCAGTATGCGTGCGTTGTAAAATATCTTCCCCATGTCCCCCTTCGATTTTTTCCAGGATAGTATCCAGGACGACCTGGAGTAGATGCTCAATTTGAACAAAGAGAGGTTGCGGCATTGACTGGTTGAGCCGTCCGATTTCGGCCATGAGGACGCCCATTGTACACGCAACAGTAAAGCAGATTAACGCGGCTGCGTACCCTAAAGCAAATAACAGTTTTAGCTCAAATCCGCCGGTCTCGCCCCAGTGCCGGTTGACATAGATCAGGACGAAGGAAAGAAATAATCCCCCAACAATGGCGACCCCAATTGTTCTGCTGGGCCTGGTTGGGGCAACATTATAGACTTCAGCCGCCCAACTTCTTTCCCACATCAGTAACCGATCTTCATAGAGCATCGTAAAGATGAAGAACGAAAGGATAATACCGAGTAGTGTATCCGCGGGCCGGTGCAATGAGAGTTGGTGTTTTTGCCAATAGGTCAACCACAAGATGATAGCGCCTAGACTCGGTAGCAGTCCCACAACTCCCCATCGTCGCAGGATGAAATGACCCAGAGTGGATGCCAGTTCCTTTTCCCACGCGCTCACATCGCGTTTGCAGCGCGGGCAAAGGCGATGTTCGTCGGTCGGTTGTTTGCAATGCTGGCATACCGTGGTTCCCCGACCGAGGGGATGCTGGCAATGAGGACACAAGCTCTCAGCTCGCATATATTCGCCCTGACAAGTATGGCAGATCGGCATTGATGGCTCCTTTTTGACAGGATGGACAGGATGTAGGTTATTGACGTTCAATATCCTGTCAATCCTGTCAAATGTTAAATATTATTTCATCTCTTTGAGGCGGGCGTCAATCTCAGTTTCTACTTGCTGAATGGTAGCTTTAAGCTCATTCTCGCGTTGGCTCAGGGTTTTAAGCTGCTCTTCGCTGGTTTCCAATTGTTCCACATACCGCGTCCGCAATGCACCTTCCTTCCCGGTTTGCGAAAGCGCGCCCATATTGTCCTGAATTTGCTTTTGACTTTCGTAGATCTTCTTCCGCTCCTCTTCCAACTGTTTCAGTTGTTTTTCGTAATCTGCAATGGTGTCATAAAGCATCAGCAGTTTGACGATCTGATCGTGAACGCGCCGGTCCAGCAAACCTTGCTTCAGATATTTTTGTAGTGCCTGGTGAGATTGTTTGCGCAGCTCTTCCTGTCGCCACATCAGTTTCCGTTCCTGCACTTGCAGGACGGTTTTAACCTGCGGGTTAACCGTGGTTTCAAAACGCAGGGTATTGGTGGTTTCTTCAACGGGCGCGGGTGAATCGAATAATTCATAGTTTGCCGTGCGCGGATGTTCAATCAGGACTTTGATCGGTTCCCCGGTGGTGTTCTGCATCCGGTAGACCTTGACGCGAATATCCCACTCTTCAAACTGTAAATATACCCCTTTGATGTGTAACGCGTGTAGTTCGCGGCTTTGACGACTATGTTCGCCCATTTGGACCCCAAGTTCAACTGCATACGGGATCATCATTTCCGTCCCGGCTATGGTGAAAGAGAGTACGGCTTCTCCTACATACTCGCCATCCTCTAACACTGTTACCGGGCCGCGTTCCAGGGTTAGGCCTGTTTCATTTTTCAACCGCAGTGTGGCGACCGGGTTGTTGGGCATTTTGGCTGCATTATAGATCAGATCCTTGCGATAGTTGAGGTAGGAAGAAAGCACCGGTACCATCGCCGACCGCCCGCGTCCTACTGTAACCGGAGTTTGGATGCGATATTGGAACAGTTCGCCCAAATCCTCGCCCTGGGTAGCAATTGTCTGTGCAGCCGCGATATCTTCCAGGGAAGCGCGGGCCATTGCCGGCGCTGGGGCGGGCGCCTCTGCCATACGCATCATGGTAGACATTGCCTGTCCTAGTCCCATACCCGCGCCCATCCCGCCGCGACTATAGGTATCCAATGCAGCTTCCTTAAATTCCACCGGGGCCGCCGCAACCCGCGCTTCTTCCTTAACTTCTGGTCGTTCCGGTGTGAAGGGGGTGTAGAGATCGTAAATAAACGAGATAGGCATTCCGGCTACCAATGATAAGGAGATGCTTTCCAGGTCTTCTTCCAGGCGGTTGTCAAAGATACCCCAGCCCAGGAGTAACGCGCGCGGCTCGCGCCCGTTTTTGCCAGATTCCAGTACCAGGCGATAGCTCACGCGCCACGTAGGAGCGGGAGCGATATAGCTGGCCGATAGCTCGTGCTCTCCCGGCGTTAGACGGATCGTAACTTTGCGATAATCCTCCTGTCCCAGGGCAGTTTCCAGGAAGAAGCGCAGGTCGGCAGCTCCACGTTCGTCAAGAATCTCTACTCCTTGGACGCGGGCCAATTCTACCACCTGGACGTGTTCGGCCTTGTCCTGGAGCAGTGATACTAATGTCGTCCCCATCGCCTGGCGTTCCGGGGGTTCGTCTAATCCAACCACAAGACCGGTTAAACTCTCGTCCGGGTCCAACAATAGATGGATGCGACGACCACGCAGTCCGGCGAGCAAATCACGCAAGCTGCGCGTATCTTCCAGCCGGATCGAACAACCCTGCAAGAGTTCCTGGCGACTCTGGGGGGTAGCATAATCAATGCCTAAAACCTGCCCTCCTCCCCAATCAATCACGGTCAGGCTTTTGAGAATGTCATTCATCTCCTCCACGCGGAACGAGAGTTCTACTTGTTCCCCCGTGAGGTTTGCCCGCCGCTCAAAGAATCCCACGCCGTGTTTGTACAACGTCATATGGGTAATCGGTAAATTGATCATAGGTTGTACCTCCTTAGTCAAATAGGTGTATTTTCACTGTCCGGCCACCAAATCACACATCACGTTTCTGTAAATACCTCTATCGCCTCCTCCGGTGCGTTTATGTTGCGCAACCATTCTATCAGACACGTGTGTAAAGTTTCGACGATATTGGGATGCTCGGCAGCACAGTTGGTTTCGGCATAAGGGTCGCGGGATAGGTCATAGAGTTCTCGTACACTGTAAGGGCCGATGGGTGCGTAAGCCCACTGTTTTGTGTAGAGCACGGGCGTCACGGCGGTGGCTGGGATTGCCCCTTCGTATTTACGCAGGTGTGAGGCACAGATGGCAACTTCGCGCAGCGGTGGCTGCGCTTCACCGCGCAACGCGGGCGCGAAAGAATGTCCGTGGAAGGGGTCGGGTGGGGTTATATCCAACCCGGCCAGGTCTAGCAGTGTGGGCAAGATGTCGGCGGGCTGTGCCAGCAACTCCACCTCTCGCGCCCCCGACATTCCCGGTACAACGATAAGGAAGGGGATATGGGCGATCTCCGGGTAAAGGGGCCAGCGGCGGTCGTCGCTGTCGTTAATATTGCTTTTACCGGTGCGGTCATGTTCCCCCAGACTCATCCCGTGATCGGTAGTGAAGATAACGATGCTGTTTTCCCACAATCCCAGATCATCAATTTTCTCGAAGATACGGCCCACCCAACGGTCTATCAATTCCGCTTCAGCGCAGTAGTGAGCGCGCAAATTGTGTAATTCCTCCGCTGTGTAATCGCTGGCTTTACCATAGTTGGGATGCAGCATCGGGATACCGTCGTAATCGGGATCGTATTTCTTGACCATATACTCTGGTGGATCCCATGGCTCGTGCGGGTCGAAGAAATCTACCCACAGCAAGAAAGGACTGTAGGTATAATTCTCCTCCAGCCAGCGCACGGCCTGTGCCGCTGTGCGGTAAGGGAAAGATTCTTCCTCGCAGACCCAATACCGGTTCATCCACCGGTGCAGGTCTACCAGATTCTTATCCTGGAAGTGATGCCCGGTGCGTGTTTTCTCGCGCGGCATCATTTTCTGGATGGGATCGTTCATTCGCAGGAAGTAGGTATCTCCCTCCTGTCCACGTACCTGGTACGCGCCGTTGAAAGTCTGGTGAAAATTACTGTTGAACAGGTGTGGGCAGTCACAGAGCAGTTGCGTGACGTAGGCGTGTTGGTTGAGCAGTTTAGGCATCTTGTTTTCCTGGATCAGGGAACGCCAACCATACCACGGCCAGCTATAGCGTCCGGAGATCAGGTCGGTACGTTCGGGGATAGTGGGGAAGCTACCCGTGTAAAAGTGGGACATACTCACCGCGCGTTCTGATGCGAAGGCGTCCAGATTAGGCGTATGTACGGGAAGAGCAGCACGTTTGAAGAGGTTGTCGTAGCGGTAGGTATCGGAATTGATTAGAATGATATTGGGGGGCGTCGCTGTTAAAGGTGTGGGGGTATCATAGCGTGTGGCCGTATACTCCGGTCCCGTTAATTTCCTCTGTGTGGTCATCTTCATGCTCCTATTGAAAGACGTGTAAAATGATTTATCTCAAATTGTACTATGCAATACCGCTGTTGTAAAATGGGAGGAACAAGCGACATATTGACATCTTATAACCATATATGACGTAAGTATAACGATTTATAGGAGGTCGTATGGCGCGTTATACACTTAATTTACCCGTGCAGTTGAAACGACAAGCTGAGCAGTAGATTGTATCCAGACGACTACCGCCGTTTAAGTGGGTTTTGGTACCTGGGGTGCAAAGGCAGACCGTTCCGTCTCTTCATAACGTATACCAGCCTGGGTGAGCGTTTCTGATATGACCTGTCCCACCAGCGTGCGCAACCGCTCCGCCGCCATCTGTATCCGCGCGTTGATGATAAGGGTCAGTGTGTTTGCAGTTAGTGAAGGGAGGGCAGCTTGCCACTCGTTAGACGAAGTCAGGCTGTCAAAGCTAAGTTTAACCTCTTCACCTTCTCCTTGAACAAAGAACTTGAGATGCGCGATAGGCGCGGCCTCTTCTCGGAGTATGTTGACCAAACCGGCGATCAGTCGTTGCACTACAGAGCATCCCTGTCCGTTGTCCACGGTGAATGTGAGGGTCTGATCCAACCATGCTAGTTGTGCCGCGCCCGCGCCATATTGATCGTAGTCTACGTCAAGCGGGATGCCCGTGATGGTCGATTGTGCCAACAACTTAACCCATGCTTCTGTGCCTTTGGGAATAAGTGAGTTTTGGGGTAAGAGGACTTTATCTGGGAAGACCGTTTTTGCCAGCGATAACGTCTCTTGTATCTGTACCTCCGAGAGCAAGTCAATCTTATTTAAGATGATCAAGCTCGCTTCTTCAAGCTGCTTATCAAAGATATAACAGATTGCATCGCTGTAGGGCATTGGCAATCCCAACATACGGCGGCGCAGCAAGCGGCTATCGGCGAAGACGGAATAGGTAGTCTTACTGATACCCGTGCCCGGTAGCGCGGCTAACGGTTGGATTACCGGCCCTACCAGGTCCACACACGATCCCACCGATTCGGCGAAGATAACGTCGGGGCGCGCGCTGTCCTGCAACTGCGCGATGCGCTCCTGGAAATCGCCGTAGTTGCAACGGAAGCACCCCCCCGGTACTTCAGTAGTGGGGATTGTTGCCCGGGCAAAAAATGCCGTGTCTACCAGATGCCGGCCTTTGTCGTTAGTCACAACGCCTACTCGCTTGCCTTCCGCCAGTAATAATTTGAGCGCGCCGATGATGGCTGTAGTTTTACCACTTCCCAAAAATCCGCCTACGATGTGTAAATCCATGATAGAGCCTCCGAAAATGATATTGTTTATTTTAGTCTACCAGGTAGCCTTGTTCCTGGTAACGTTGGAATAATTGCCCCCAGGTGGTACTTTCGCACCATTGTCTGGCAATGCCTTTGTACTTCAGCGGCCAGTATAGGTAGTCCTGCTCGATTTCGCCAATCAGGGTGGGGATAATCACCAGCGGCGTTCTCAGCACCAGCTTTTGGAGTACCCGTGTTGGGCCATACCATGCCAACCAGGCCAGGAAACTATGGGTATTGTATTTTACTTTGAATCCCCAATTTTCTTCTGATATATCATCGCCCACCAACTCAATTTCACGCGGATCTCCCACACCTAGCCCGCGCTCGTGCGCCAGCCGGATGTATTTGATGCTGAGTGGATCAAACCCCATCAGTTTGGCAGCTACTGCGTCAATCGCTACTTGGTCCGCCGAAGCCAAAAGGATGTTCTTGATCATGGGCTGCACCATGCGCGGCCCGGCCCCATTGCCCGCCGTCGTACCGTCCATCAGGGTGAAAATGCCGGGATGGATTTCTTGTTGAATTGCCAGCAAATCTACCAGCGTCTCGTGAATCCAGGTATGGGTATAATGCCGGTACTTGCTGAGTAACCCACCAAAGGCGTTTTTCATCGCCCCTGTGGTGGTGGTGTACATATGTGTCTTAACCGTTGGCAGGTGGATGATGTTCTTGCCGATGAAATAATCCGGGATATGGATGCCGTCAGGGTAGATGTGATCCAGCGCTAACATCTTGGCTTTGGGCTGGTAAGGAATCCAGGTCATTTCTTCTTTACGGAAATTATATCGCACCGGTACATTGTGGTGTTGTAAGATGGGCACATATCCATTGAGGTCTTCGCCTTTGAAAGCATTGGTGACAACTGTTTTATTTTGCACACACACTAAATCCTCAAATCCAACTTGTCGTAAAGCCTGGATAGTGCCTTCTAATTGCCAGGGCGTTGTATTTGCCCCCGGCATTGGGAAGTGCCAGGTGATGTTGTCTTTGAGGATCGTGGTTATATTTGCCTGAAGTGCTTCAGCACCTCCTGCAATTTCGAACAGTTTTGCATAATCTTGAATAACTGTCTCTGGCCGTGTGTATAGCGCGGCAACTCTAGATTTAATCATTGTCAGTTTCCTCTGCTTTTTCTATGAAAATGGACTTCTAAAACGGCAGAATAAAATGATATTATCACGGGTAGGATACCACCCATGATAATATCACCTTAATTCCTGGCCTCTAGACCATAAATTTTTATCCGGACATTAGTAAAAAATTCCCTGGCTAACTATAAATCTATTTTGTAGGTATGTCAACGAAGGGGTTTGTTGTGGCCGATCACAACAACGCGCTATGGAAAGCGCGGCTACAAACGGTCAGCCACAACTTGCCCATGAGGATCAATATGCTAGAATATCTTGGGATGGTTCAAGTTACTTTTACACTTTATGCCCTATCAAGCGTAAAAGTGTAAAGGTAAAAAGCAAGGTTCAGAAACCTTGCCAATATCTTTGATGACATGTCGATTCGCAAGTTTTGCGACTTGATTGGAGGGCAAATGCGTCTCATAAAATCTGAACAGGCAACCCGTCTATTCATTCTCTTCTTGGTATTGACCGATACACTGATGGCGGGATTATCATTTGCGTTGGCCTATAGCTTGCGCTTGTGGCTGCCGTGGCCCGATCCTGCTCAGGGGATAGATTCTTTTGCGGTGTATGTGCCGATGATGTTTATTCACGTGTTCTCGCTGTTAGGGGTGTTCTTCTTCGCCAAACTCTACAGCCTATCGCGGGCATCGCGGGTAGATGAAGTTTATAGTATCATAGCTGGTTCGACTATCGGCACATTGATGGGGGTGGCGTTGGCATCGCTGGTGTTGCGTAATTCTTTTGTGGGACAGGAATACTCGCGGGTGATGGTCGCTTATGCCTGGGGCTTTTCGATTCTCCTGGTCACATTGGGCCGGGTGGTGAACCACTGGCTGCGTAAGTATTTGATTCGTCACGGTTGGGGGCGGCGGCGTGTGCTTGTGGTGGGAACGGGCGACGTGGCGCGGATGATTTTACAGAAGATTTTGTGGACGCCGGAACTGGGTTATGATATGGTTGGCGTAGTCAGTACGGATGCCGGGGGAGGAGAAATTCCTTATGCTGTACTGAGTGTGCCTGTGGTTGGCAATGCAGCGCAGTTGGGGCGTATCATTGATGAACAACAGGCAGATGAAGTTATCTTTGCATTGCCGGAGGATACACCTCATTATGATATTTTGTGGTTGATTTCCGAATGTGAACGGGGGCGTGTGACGATCCGCGTTTATCCTGACCTGTTCCAGATTATGGCCGGTCCGGTGGGTATCGGTGAGTTGGGTGGGATTCCAGTACTGACGGTGCGTGACATTGCTTTGACCGGTTGGCGTCGCGTGGCAAAACGGGCGATGGATGTTGTAGGCGCGACGGTGGGGTTGATCTTCTTGTCACCATTTATGATGTTCATTGCTGCCCTGGTGAAGTTGGAGTCGTCCGGACCGGCTTTTTATATCCAGGAGCGGATGGGATTGGATGGACGGTTGTTCCCGATGATCAAATTTCGCTCAATGCGGGTCGATGCTGAGAAATCGGGCCCGGGTTGGACGACGGAGGATGACCCGCGCCGCACGAAGATTGGGACATTTCTTCGGGAGAAGAATTTGGATGAGCTGCCCCAGTTCATCAATGTGTTGTTGGGGGATATGAGCCTGGTTGGCCCGCGCCCGGAGCGTCCGATGTATGTGGATCAGTTTCGACGAAGTATCCCGCGCTATATGGACCGGCATCGTGAAAAGGCAGGCTTGACCGGGTGGGCGCAGGTGAACGGATACCGTGGGGATACATCCATTCCAGAACGCACTAAATACGATCTGTGGTATATTGAGAACTGGTCATTATATCTGGATATCAAAATCATAATTCGCACGATATTGCAAATTCTCCGCTCGCCGAATGCCTACTAAATTTAACGTGACGCGGGTGTATTGCTATGGCATCCTGTTTCTATTCTTTGGACTTGGATTTGTCGTTAGCCTGATTAGTCCACTGTTTGAACCTCCGGATGAAATTCGTCACTATCGCTATATTCGCAAGCTGGTAGTGGAACACCAATTGCCGGTGCAGGGTGAGGAAGAGGTGCGTTCCCAAAGTCATCACCCCCCTCTGTATCATCTGTTAAGCGCGCTCGCCAGTTTTTGGATCCCTTCTGAGCATACCAGCACCTACGAACATCCTATGAACCCGTTTTGGGGTTACCGTAACTGGGAAGTGGGTGTGGATAACAAGCTGCAATACTGGCATACATCCATTGAACGGTTTCCCTTCCGCGCGGGATTTCTGGCGGCGATGGTGCCGCGCTGGGTTAATGTCCTGTTGGGTATGTTGACAGTTGGGCTTACTTATATGGTGGGACAACGTATCTGGCCGCAACGACCGGCATTGGCCCTGGCATCCGCACTGTTGGTGGCTCTGAACCCTCAGTTTATCTATTTGAGCGCGGCGATGAATAATGATATTGTGGCCGCTGCGTGTGGAACTGCAGTGTTGCTGATGTGTGTTGTGATGATACAAGAAGGTCTTAGCCCGCGTCGACTGGTAATCTTAGGACTGGTATATGGTCTAGCCCTGCTGGCAAAGCTACACTTGGCTACTTTTGGCGCATTAATTGTGGTTTCCTTAGCTCTGGCTGCCCAATGCTCCGTGTCCCAGAACCGGCACTTCGCAATTCTATTCCGTTGGTTACAAGCTATGCTGTGGGTTTTCAGTATTGCGGGATTATTGGCCGGATGGTGGTTTGTGCGCAACTGGGTGTTGTATGGTGACTTGACCGGGATGAGCAAACTCAATGAGTTGTGGTATGGGCGGTCGGCCGGCGGCAGTTGGTGGGCTATTGAACAGGGTGTGCCTTATTTGTGGTCCAGCCTGTGGGCGCGGTTTGGTTATGGGCAGATACCTTTGCCCTCATGTATCTACACCATTCTGTTGCTTTTCTGTGGAGTGGGGTTATTGGGGCTGCTGTGGACACGGCGTTCCCACATGCCGGGACGCTGGGTATTCCTATTGGGAGGGATCATTCTTCTGTTTACGGGGGTGGTCTTCTATTATATGATGATTCAACCCGCCGGTGCGATGGGGCGGTTTCTCTTTCCGGTGTTACCTGCGTTCGCGATCCTCGTAGTGGGGGGTTGGAATACCTGGCTGCGTTGTCCCCGGTATATCCTGATGCTTATCGGGGCAGGAATGTCGGCTTTGTTGGTAATAGCTGTAGTGGGGTATTTTTGGCCGGCAGTGCGCTATCCGGCGCGCGTGGCTGGCGAATTGGCGCAATCTGTGACTACGGTTGTGCAAGTGGGGGATGTGGCGCGAGTGTTGGCGATGGAGGTCTCACCTGCACGGGTGCAGCCAGGTGACCCAGTATGGGTACGTGTCGTGTGGGAGCCATTGCGAGTGACGGCGCGTCCTTACACGGTGTATGTACACCTCATTGATGATGCCGGGGTATTGGCGGTGCAGCGGGATACATGGCCCGGCCTGGGGCGTGCGCCTACGACTTTCTGGCGTGAAGGGCGGGTATTTGAGGACATCTACCGGCTTGACCTTTCCGCGTCGGTATATACACCTGCCCAAGCGCAGGTGTATATCGGCATGTATGAGTCGGAGTGGGGGCGGCTTGAATTGTCTGGGGCCAGGACGTCTGAATGGGGGCTGAATGTCGGGGAGGTTGCCATTGACCCCGCGCCCGGTGCGTGGCCAAACACACAGTTCGCTAATTTTACCGATGAGATTGCCCTGGTGGGGTACACACTGGAACCCAGAGCGTTACAGGGTGGAGAATCGTGTACGGTTACACTCTATTGGCAGGTGTTGGTTGAACCCCGTTATGACTACGCTATCTTTGCCCAGGTACTCGATACCGAGTATAATGTGTGGGGAAGCCATGATGGGGGGGGCGTAATATGGACACCGGGTGAAGTTGTGACGGTGACGCGCCAGATCCCCCTCCGTCCGGAGACTCCACCCGGTAACTATCCGCTCCAGGTGGGGCTGTTCCATAAAGAGGCCGGCCGCCTGCGTGTGATCACCTCCGATGGACGGGAGGTAGATGAACGGGTTTTGTTGGGACCACTTCGGGTTAAGTAAAATGAAGTTTTTTTATGTTATAATCCTTTTACCTTTTGTCAGGGGATTCTCAAGAGGCCGGGAGAACACAGGGATCTGTTTCTAATTTCTAATCTTTAATTTCTAATTGTTAGGGGAGCATACATTTGGGAGAACAAACTTCGGGTACAGTTCCCTCAGTGCTATACGATGAACAATACTTCCTTCATGTTTGCGAGGGATATCAGGAGTTCCTCTCCAGTGAGGGTGAGTATCTATCGCGGCGATTGGCGGAAGCATTATCAGTGGCCGGAATTGCGCCAGGGATGCAGGTGCTTGATGTGGGCTGTGGGCGCGGCGAGATTCTGCGCCGCGCTACGGAATTAGGAGCGCGCGCGTATGGTATTGATTACGCCTCGGTTGCGGTTGATCTGTCTCACAAACTCGCGTTGCTTATGGCCCAGGAATATGGGCAAGAGATCAGCGTTTATCAGGCATCGGCGTTGTACTTGCCTTTTACTGATGACCTTTTTGATCGGGTGTTAATCTTTGACGTGGTGGAGCATTTATACCCGCGCGAGTTAGATATTGCGCTGGCTGAAGCGTCGCGGGTGTTAAAGCCTGGGGGCCGGATTATTGTGCATACCGCGCCTAATGTTTGGTATGATCGCTATGCATATCCCCTAGTGCGGCTAGTGCGTACGTTGATGGGGCAGGGCGCGCAGTATCCTAAGGACCCACGGGCTATTATTCCGGAGAATTTGCACGTTCACGTGAATGAGCAATCTATGGTCAGTCTGCGGCGTTATCTGAAGTATGCTGCCTTTCACGATGTCTGTGTGTGGTTGAGCTCACCGCCGCAGCATCGTCAGGAAAACATCCTGTTTCGTGTAGCGCGCTGGGTATTGTTTTCAGTGCCACCGTTTCGCTGGTTTTTTGAGCGCGAAGTTTTCGCTGTAGGAGAGAAATGAAGGATAGACGTTCCGTTGCCGAACTGACGTTGGAGGAGTTGGAGGAGGTACTCCGGGTCAGACGCCGGGAAGAGCGCATCAAGCGGATGGGAAAAAAGTTGGACGCGCGCGATCCCCTGGGTGATGGGAGGCCTGAGGATGAAGTTCCATCTCCTTCTTACGCGCGCCGTCCGGTAAACGCTGGCTCGCCGTCCGCAGAACGGCGTTATAGTGCGATTATCAAGCCTAGACACAGCCCTCGTCATTTTACCATACGCTGGAAGTGGGTGCGCGATCAGACGCTGTTATTTGTTGAAGTGCTGGCGCTGGTGGGCTTTTTCCTGGTGATTGGACAATTGATGTTGATGGTACAGGGTATTAATGAGGAAAGCCGCGCGGCGCAGGCCGTGCCTACGCCGACAGCAACCCCCTTGATTAGTGTTGCCGTGTTACCGGGGGGGCACACACCCCCAGATGCGCAAGGGTATTCAGAACCCGCCGCGATCCCAGCGCATTTGCAATCCCTTGTGTCTGCGGTGACGCCTTTGCCGGTGCCCACTCCCGGCCCAGACCAGGCACAACGGATTGTGATCGCCTCAATTGGCGTGGATGCCCCGGTAGTAGAAGGGGACGATTGGGAATCTCTGAAAAAAGGAGCGGCGCATCACATCGGTAGCGCGAATCCGGGAGAACGAGGAAACTGTGTGATTTCGGCACACAATGACATTTATGGGGAAATCTTCCGGGATTTACCGGAAGTACAGGTGGGCCAAGATATAGAAATCTATACGCAGTCACAAGTGTACCGGTATGTCGTACAGCAGACGCGCATTATTGAGCCTACCGAAGTAGGCGTGATGTCTGCGACCAGCAGCCCGGTGCTGACTTTGATTTCATGTTATCCTTATGGTGTGGACACGCACCGTATTGTGGTAATAGCAACATTAAAACGTTAGATAAATAAGGAGTGTTGGATGGCAAAGAAAAAGCGAGATAAGAGTTCGCCCAAACTTTCGGCAAGTCAGTTATATCATCCGCAAAAGGCGCAGGTTGCGGGAACTGCCGAATCGGCAGTACAAACTGTGGATCTGGAGGCAACCAGTGTCCCAGGTGATGCGGCTTTGGTTGAGGAATATCGTTATGTGTTGACCGATTTGAAGAAGATCGCCTGGTTGGCGATTATGATGTTAGCCTTACTTGTGGTGTTGGCTTTTGTGATTGTGTAAAATTGGATAGCGCGTACAAGTGTCCGGATGTAGCCGCGCTTTCCATAGCGCGTTTTTCGTCCCCTACTGTACACGCTAACTAAAATTGTGCTAACCTTCCGGGAAGCCTGAAACAGCAATATGCTCGGATGTCTGCATCCAGCTTCCCGGAAGGTGTAAAAGCCCTTTTTCCTAATCCAGAAGCGTGAAGCGCGCGACCAACTCCTTCAGAGTTTGGGCCATTTGGTTTAATGATTGGACCGAGGCGGCCACCTCTTGGACCTGCGCGCTGACTTCTTCGACCGTAGCTGCTATTTGCTCGGCCGAAGCGCTGTTTTCCTCAGAGACGTTGGCGATGTTCTTGGTCATCCAGGCAACCTCATTCGAATTGGCTGCCATTTCCTCAGTGGCTGCCGTATTCTCTTCAACTACAGCCGAGACGGTGTTCATCGCGTTCACCAGTCCATTTGCCGCGCTATCCATCTGTTGGGCCGCAACGGCAATTTCTTCCATTTGTTGGTTGACCTTTTCGGTAGCTATCAGTGCATCGCGCATGGCTTGCCCTGCTCTGTTGGCGAGACCTACTCCCATGGTTACCTCGGACACACCCTCGTTCATCGCTTGCACGGTTTGGGTGACCGTCTTTTGGACGCTTCGCACCAGTTGAGCTATCTCTTTGGTAGCCTCGGCTGACTTGGTGGCCAATCTGCGTATCTCATCGGCTACCACCGCAAAACCCCTGCCATGTTCGCCGGCTCGCGAGGCCTCGATTGCGGCATTGAGCGAGAGTAGGTTAGTTTGTGAGGCAATGTCGTCGATGGTTTCAACAATAAGCCCAATTTGCTCCGAATGTTCTCCTAACTCCTCGACCTTTTGTGCTGAAAGCCCGACCTTGGCCTTGATATTTTCCATGCCCTCAACAGTCTTTCCCACTGTTTCGGCGCCCACGCGGGAAAGTTCGGTAGCCCGGATAGAACCACTGGCACTTTCCATAGCGCTGGATGTCACTTTCTCGATGGTGAGTGACATTTCATTGGTGATTTCGGCCGATTTGCTCACTGCAAGTGCCTGTTCTTGCGCGCCTTTGGCCACGCCTTCAATGGCTTCTGACATTTGCATGACAAAGTTGACGGTTTGTGACACGCTTTCAATCTGTTGTGTCGTGCCTTGTGCCATTTGCCCGACCGCTGCCGCAACCTGGTTGATGGCAATGGCGACCTGACTGGCCGTGATAGCCATTTGCTCGGCGGCGGACCCCAGATCGTTAGCGCCCTGTGCTACTTGGCCGATGAGATCTCGCAAGTTGGTGATCATTTGGGAAAAGGCATTGCCTAGGGCATCCTGTTCTGATTGTGGTGTGACCTGCGCGGTGATATCGCCTAGCGCCAGACGGTCGGCCGCTGCTGCCATCGCTTGCTGGTAGCTAATCATACGCTGGAAGGCATTCCCCAGGGCGTCTTGTTCCGATTGTGGGATGACTTGCGCGGTAATGTCACCTAATGCTAGCAAGTCAGCCGCTGTAGCCATCGCTTGCTGATAGCTAATCATCCGTTTGAAAGCATTGCCCAGAGCATCCTGCTCTGACTGTGGGGTGACCTGCGCGGTGATATCACCCAGCGCCAGCCGGTCGGCCGCTACCGCCATCGCTTGCTGGTAGCCAAGCATCCGTTTGAAGGCATTCCCCAGGGCATCTTGCTGAGATTGCGGAGTGATATTTGCGGTCATATCGCCCAGCGCCAGCCGGTCTGCTGCCGCGGCCATGGCTTGTTGGTAGCCGATCATGCGCTGGAAAGCATTACCCAGCGCATCTTGCTCCGATTGTGGGGTGACTTGCGCGGTAATATCGCCCAGCGCCAGCCGGTCTGCTGCTGCGGCCATCGCCTGCTGGTAACCAAGCATCCGCTGGAAGGCGTTGCCCAGGGCATCTTGTTCTGATTGTGGAGTGACATTCGCGGTCATATCACCCAGCGCCAGCCGGTCTGCTGCCGCGGCCATGGCCTGTTGGTAGCCGATCATACGCTGGAAGGCATTGCCTAGGGCATCTTGTTCCGATTGTGGGGTGATTTGTGTGTTCATATCGCCCAGGGCCAGCCGGTCTGCTGCTGCGGCCATCGTTTGTTGGTAACCGATCATGCGCTGGAAAGCGTTACCCAGGGCATCTTGCTCCGATTGCGGGGTAACCTGCGCAGTCATATCGCCCAGCGCCAACCGGTCTGCTGCTGCCGCCATGGCCTGCAAATAGGTCATCATTTGACGAAAGGCTTCGGCCAATTGACCAATCTCGTCGTTGGCTTGGTACACAATGTTTTGATTGAGATTACCTTTGGCAATTGCTTGTGAGGTAACGGCCAGGGTTTGGATAGGGCGAACAATCTGCCGCACGGCAAGAAAACCTGACACGCTTGCTGTTAACAGTGCAACCACGCTCAACCCAAAAATGAGCGCAATTGTGGTGATAGCAAGGTTGAGCGCTTTATCTAACTTTTTTTCCGCCACTATAGTGAGCGTCTGTTCACCCAGGTTAAGGGTGTCGGTAGCCAAGATGACGCGGTTGCTGTCTAATCCATTTTGGATGCCATTGCGACCGGGGATAAGAAAAAGCGTTTCTCGTAACACGACCGAGGGGTTGCGATGTGCGACGACGTGATGCTCGGTGTCCACAATGTATACACTCTCGCCGTCACTGACGGGGAAACTGGCGATCAGATTCCATATCGGTTTGGTCCGTATTTCCGCTACGAGGACGCCTTCAACCTGGCCACTGTATGGATCTGATAATGGCACAGCCATGGTCATAAAAGGCTCCCCTGTCTCCTGGCCAAATTTCAGTGGACCATAGTAGCCTGTGGCTTGCTCTTTGGGTACCAGGAATTCATCGAGTTGCGCCCGGTCGCCCAATTCTTCAGCAGCAAATACTTTCATACGAGAACGATAAATTTTTTCACGCCCCTGCTCATCAAGCAATGTAATTTCATGAAAAGCATCATTGTGTGTAAGTAGTTCCTGTAATACGCGCTCCTGCTGCTCTGTAGTCATATCCATAAGTCCTTGAACTTCAGCTACGACGCGCATTTCAGTTTCTATTTCCTGGATAAAAGCCGATACTGCAATGCTGATGCGTTGGGCTATCTGTAGTTGTAAAGCTAGGGCTTGTTGCCGCTGAACATTATAACTTTGCCACCCTAACACTATCCCTACCAACAGCAAAGGTGTAACGGCCAATGCCACAAAAATCAAGGTCAGGCGGGTTTGGATACTACCGGATAGATTGTTTTTTGCCACGAGTGTGAAAGGATTCCGAATTTTGCTCATGTTTATCTCCAAAATTGCGGCCTCAAGGCCTTCTCAGAAGGAGATATTTTTCGTTGCCGCGCGTAGCGCGGCAACGAAAAATATCTCTTAAAGGGCGGCCTTAGCCGCATTTGTGCTTATTAAGCAGTTAGCTAAGTAATTACCTCTTTCTCTTTTGACCCCTTAGTCCCTGGTTTTTTCACACGTGAATTTGAACTTTCCCCCTTAGCGAACGACGATATCCGCTTGCCGCAGAATATCCTCTGGTATCTGGAGGCCAATGGCTTCGGCCGTTTTTAAATTAATTCCCAGATATGATTCGGCGGTTTCTACAGGCAAATCGGATGGCTTGATCCCTTTGAGGATTTGATCTGCCAAACGAGCAACTTGCTTTCCAGAATTAACTTGCACAGGACCATAACTGGTCAATAAACCTTTCTCAATATTATCCATACTGGGATCTGAAATGGGTAACTGAAGTTCGAGCGCCGCCTCTAAAAAGTCAGACGCGCGGGCGCTAACCAGGCTATCGGCCAAGAGATAGATAGCGTCAGCTTCCGCCGGGATATTCTCAATAGCAGCTATTACTTCGTCAGGGGTGCGAATCTCCGGGGTGATAAGTTCGACGCCAAGTTTGGGAGCCGCTTCCTTCAAAGTTGTCAGCCCTGCCACAGGAGCCGGATCATCAGGGTTATAGGGGACATAGACTTGTTCAATTGCAGGGTCTATATCCAGCAGCCATCCCAGGCGTCGATCATCTTGAGCACCAATGACAAGCCCCGTCATATTTCCACCGGGCTGTTTCAGACTTTCCACAAAACCGGCGCCTACAGGATCGGCCAGGGTACCAAAAACCACCGGTATCTCGGTGCCGGCTGTAGCCTCCTGGATAGCCTTGGCTGCGGTAGTGGAGGTGGTCATGAGCAGATCAACATCTGCCTTTACCATATCCTGCAGCACTGAATCCAGGTCATCCATAGCGATGATTTCCTTATGGATATAGGTGACATTTTCACCTTCTATGTAGCCCAAATCGGTCATACCGGTTATGAAGCCCTGCACAGTATTATCTAGGACCGACACAACATTCACAATGCCGATGGTGTAAGTTTTTTGGGAATCACCACAGGCCGTCAACGCCAAACTAATAACGACCAGACCAATGAGAATGGCCTTCCAACTTTTGTGTAGAGACTTATTCATGGTTCTTTACCTCCAGTTTTGTGTTATGATTTGATTCTCTTTCTCCGGAATACTACTGTAAGCCATACCAAAGACTACAAAGGTCTTAACAGACGCCAGCATTGTGCATACTTTTTATCTAACATAAGCATTGGGTAAACCAAATAACTCATGAGATTTTTGTGGTCTGGCTTGTGCTTAAGTTAGATAACCCTAGTGATCCATGCCTGAATGAGTGAGATTACACCATGCTATATTATAACTATAGTTAAACCTGTAAAAAAGTCAAATATTGACTGGTCATTTTTGACCATTTCTCCTGGTCATTTTCTCTCCTCCCATTCCCTTGTTTTCTCTATTGCGCGACGTCGGCGCTTCTGTTAAAATAGAAACATGATTGTGTCTATCTCTGTACTTATCATTTTCCCGGCGGGATGCCTGCGGGATAGCCTGCGTGTATTGTTGCGCGCTGGTAACCACGTTACCCAAGTCACGCAGGCCGGCGATCTGCGCGACGGATCGCGTCTGCTGGCAGAACTTACCCCAACGTTGGTGTTGCTGGACGTTGACGTGACCGACAAAACCCTCGAATCCGCCATCCAACAACTCAAAAGCTGCCGCCCCCGGTCGCTATGCATTGTCCTGACCCGCACCTCTGATCAGGAGCGGCAGGCTTATACAGCCGACGGCATCCTTCAAGCCGGTGCATCCGCCGAAGCATTTTTTGCCACCATCGAGAGTTCCCTTCAGTCTTTTAATCCTATCATTCCGTAAATCCTGTTATCTCTGGGGAGGATAAACAAATGAAACGTATACGTCACTACAGTTATGGTATTTTAGCCCTCAGTGTGCTCGTGCTTGTGCTAACCGCTGCGCTGCCCTCCGCCGCCGCGCTTTCGGCGGAAGGCGTCGTGCGGCGCGCCTGGCAGCGCGTGCAGTACCTCGGCCTCTACGACTTCGCCACCGAGCTGACGCAGACGCAGACGCCCGGCCCGGCGCTGGTCAACGTGGGGCGAAGTAGTTCCACGCAGACGGTCTACCTGGAAGGCCACGCCGACCAGCCGGCGCAACAGATGGAGATGAGCCTCTGGCAGAACGGCGGCAGCGCGCTCACCGGGCGCGACGGGCTGGAAATCCGCATCGCGGACGGCAAGGCCTACGGGCGCGCCATCGGCGAGGATAGCTGGCGCGAAGTCTCCGACTTCACGGGCGCTTTCGCGCCGGGCAAAGACCCCCTGGGCTATCTCGCCGGGGCGGAGAACATCCGCGAAGTGGGAAAAGAAACCCGTGGAAGCCTCGAATTCACCCGCTACGCCTTCGATCTGAACGGCCCCCGCTTTGCGGTACACATGCGCGACCAGATGGAGCAGGAGTTGACCGCCAAAGGTGAATTCCCGCCCGGCGTGCAACTGAGCCTGGCCGACGAATACGTGGCGATGTCCGGGGAGGGCGAAATCTGGCTCGACAGCCAGGATTTGCCCCTGCGCCTGACCGTCCACGTGGCCTACCCGGAAGCGGCGGACGGCGACCGCGTCAGCGCGGACATCCAGACCGACTTCTCCGGCTATCCCGAAGCGGCGGCGGCGAATCGCGCGGGCGCGTGGCTGGCCGGGACGCTGCATCTTCCGCGCACGTCGAGCGAGTGGCGGCAGACCGCCCAGCACAGCGGAATGGCCCTGGGCGTGTTGGGACTGGTCATCCTCTTGATCACCGCCGCGACCTCCCGTAAGCTCTACATCGCCGTGGCCGCCGTCGTGATCGTGTCCACCGTCATTTCGCCGGTTCTACAAAGCCAACAAGTCGCCGCCTTCTCCGAAAACGCAGCCGCGCAACACGCCGCGCAGGAACAAGAACAGGCTAAGGCCCAAGAGGAGCGCGAATACCAGCAGCAGATGAACACCTCCATCTGGAATGCAAACGCCGATCCGTTGGCCGCAGCGGAAGCCGCCCAATCCCTCGACATGCCGGCAGCCCTGCCCGCCCTGGAGCCGGATGCGCGGCTGGCCGCTTTCACCGCGCCGCAGGTCACCGAGCCGGAGCCGGATAGCGATGCCGACGGCGACGGCCTGACCTACGCGCAGGAGATGTCGTTGGGAACGCTGCCAGATAGTGCCGACAGCGACGGCGACGGACTGACCGACAACATCGAAGTGCAGGGGTTCAGCTACGGCGGGAAACTCTGGTACAGCAACCCCAGGTATTACGACACAGACCTGGACGGCATCACGGACGCGCAGGAATGTTCGCAGCGGCAGCGCGAGTCGCAGAGCCAGCTTTCGCCCGACGTGCTCTGCCAGGACACCGACGGCGACGGGACGCCCGACCTCTTCGACCGGGACTCTGACGCCGACGGCATCCCCGACAAAATGGACCTTTCGCCGACCCGCAAGTTGGGCGCGGCGGAAGCGCCCTTCACCTACGACACGCCGTTCCACCTGATTATCAACGACGCACAACCCGATAAGCCACTGGTTGTGGATTTGCAGGTGCAGCCCCAGAATCCTGAGCACCTGACCTACGCGCTGAACGTGTTGGATTGGCCGGAGAACGATCAAAAGGGCCAGGTGCAGCGCGCGAAGGGCAACCGGGCGACCTTCGCGGACGTCTCGCCGGGCGGCGCCGCCCGCGACGCCAACGGCGACATCCGCCTGCTCCCGATGCTGGAAATCGAGATGAACGGCGACACCGTTCCCCTGCCCCTCACGACGACGCTGCAAGCGGCCGCCTATCTCGAAGAGGAGATCGTCGGGCAAATTGCCATGACGCAGCAGCCCGACCAGCCGATCCAGTTGGCCTTCACGTTTACCGACGCGCAGCCGCACACAGTGGTCATCTATGCCGATGGTGCTTCCTGCCCATCGGGACAGGCCGTGTATACCTTCACCAATGTCCTCAACCGCGACGTGCGCGCGGTCAGCGGTATGTCGCTGATTGATCTGGCGGACGGCAAACGGCTGGTGAGCGTCTCCAGCGGCGCGCAGCAAGTCTGCGCCGACCTGGGCAATGTGGTAAACGGCCCTTACACGGACCGGATGGTGGACCTCCCCCTTATGCACAACTACGGGGTCGCGGTGCGGGAAAAGAGCGACGGGGGCTTGCTGGCCTACACGCCGCTGAGTGTGGTCGC
>JAFGFI010000328.1 GCA_016931185.1 Anaerolineae bacterium | reverse complement strand
CTTCCTCGGTGGGCGCGCTAGGATACACCGTAATTCCCTGGATGGTCTGCGGCTGGTCACTGGGCGTGCCATCGAGGTACAACACCACATCGCCCCGGCGCGGCGCATCGAAGACAATCACCCGCGCGCCATTTTTCACCAGGTCGCGGGCCAGCAATACAATGGCCGTGGTGACCCCCACTCCACCCTGCGCGCCCCATAGACCGAGGCGGATCGTCGGCGCGCGGCGCGGCAAATTCAGCCCTGGCGCTGCCGGTGGGGGCACTGGTGGCGGCGCCAGGGTGCGTTGGACAGTCGGGGACGGGTCCTGCGTTGGCGGTGTGCTTAAGGTGGCTTGATAGGCGGTCAACACCTGGTGGGCGTGCAGGGGCATCGTATAGCGCAACTGTGACACAGCCACATCCGGCAATTCCGGGAAGGATTCCGGCAGCAACACTACCTGGGCGTCAAACGCCGCGACCCCCTCGGCGACTTTATCGGCCTGCCACACTCCGCCCACGACGCGCACATGGGGAGTGCCTTGAATTTCCGCAAAGAGCGCGTCGCCGGCGGCCTCGTCCACGGCAGCCAACAATACTCTCAGTCTGACCGGTGGGTTCGCCATCAATCTAACTCCTGCGGCAACGAAACCAGAAAGCCTTGCGGATAACGCCAGGCCAGGCGCACCGGGCTTTGCACGGTAGCGACATTGAACACCAGGGCGGCAGTCACGATAGCGCCCGGCGGAAGGGGAGCAGCCGGCAGCGTGTCGCTACCGCCGGTACGCAGGACAAACTCCGCGTGCAGTGACCGGGGGAATGCCGTGTCGGCGGCATCCAGCAGCACTAATTCACCCACTCCTAATTCCAATGGAGAACGTCCGGCGTTTTGCAGCGTGGCAGTGACCACGACGAAGCTCGTGCCCACGGGCGTCGTAGTAAAAATCTCGGTGGTGATCAATTCCACCCGCTGCGCCCCGGTAATGGTGAGTTGCCCGGCCACCGGCATGGGTGTCGCCACCACTAACGGCGATGTGGTCCAACCGGACGGCGGCACACGCGTCGGCGCCAGCCCAGCGCACGCCGTTAACAGTAGTCCCACGGCCAACATTCCCAATATGACTAAGCCCAATTTTCCGGATCTCATCCTATTTCCTGCCGCTTGCATCCTGCCATCTATTTCCTATCTCCTATTTCAGTAGCCCGTCCACTTGCGGCTGTAACGCCGTATGCACCTGTGCCCAGGTTTCCCGCTGTTGTAGGGTCAGGCTGTCTGCGTTCTGGAGCAACATATCCAATTGGTGATCCGTGGGCGGTTCGATGCCCGAAATGTCGGGAAACAACACCGCCACGGGCTTTTGGCGTTCTTCGGATTGTTTGGGTAAGCGTTTCCGCTTGAAAATCCCCGCGCCGACGGGCATATCCAGCAGTTTGTCGAGTACCTGCGTCACGTCGTCCATCGCGCTGCGCCCCGGCCGGATGCCGAGGGCCGCCGCGGCGGTTTCCGCGTCTTTCAACGTGTTCACGCCCTGGGCGATCACAATCTTGGCTGAACCCACAATGCCGTCTGGCAAGCCCTCCCAGTGTTGCGCGACGGTCAGGGCATAAAGACCATACTTGCGGCCCCGGTCGGCGATGTTGTCCCACAGGCTGACCGTCTTCTCCACGGCGGCTTCGGCTTCGGTTTTGTCGCCGCCGCTCATAATGACGTGCGCCTCCTCGAACACGAGCAAATGCCGGCGGGGGTGGAGACTGCCTTGTTGCTTGATGGTGGCCTTGTACTGGTTGGCCGCGTGCTGGTACGTCGCCATCCCCAACAGGCCGATGACGAAGGATTTCAGCATTTCGTCATCGCCGAAGTCCCCTTCCAGAATAGTGACGCCGTAGGGCCACAGCCAATCCGCGACGTTGATCTGGCCGGGCTGCCCAAAGGCCGCGTAGTGCAAGCCGCCAGGGGCAAACTCCTCCATTTTGTCCAGGATGCGCTTCAAAATGCCGGGCGAGATGTTGTCCACCTGTTTGTTCTTCACCATTTCGGCGAAGACCACCTGCGCCTGCGCGTACAAATCAGACAACGTGAGTTGCTGCGACTGAGCCGGATAGTGAAACACGTCGCGGGACTCGTAGAGCTGGCGCAAGGCGCGGCGCATCAAGGCCACGCCGGTCGCGCCGGTGGCGTAGGCCAGCGCCCAGCGTTTGGCGACGATGCCGATCCACTCGGCGGGTGCAATGTACGCGCTCGGAATGGCGACGGGGTTGAAATGCAGGCCGTGGAAATCCGGGTCGGTGAGAGACATAAAGCGGAACTCAGTGGGCAGCACCAGGTGCGCCAACCGCCGCCACTCGCCGGTGGGGTCGAACACAGTGACCCCCAATGCCGGGCGGCCAGTGGGGACGCAGACCTGCTGCGGCCCGGTCGTGGGCATCGGCAAAGGATCGCCAGTGTCGGTTTCCCGTAAGCGATTGATCACCTGGCTGACCAGGTAGATGGCGCTGTTGGACTTGCCGGAGCCAGACGCACCGACAATGAGCATGTGCATCAGATCCTGGGGCGAGAGCCGGGCTACCAGGTCGGTGGTAGCGTCGGTGGTAGGCGAAATCTGCAAACCGAGTTCAATCTCGCCGGGGCTGCGGTCGAGGCCGAGGACATCGGGCCAACCCTTGAGGCTGGCGCTGCTGCCACCTTTGCCTTCCACGCGCACGGGATGGACGAGCGGCGCGACTTCGTTGCTGGTCATGCCTTGTTGGAACGCAAAGGGATGGAGTGGGTTATTCTCGCGGCGTTCGTCGAAGACAAAGCGGGTCGCAGCGTTCCATAAGGCCGGATCGCCGGTGATGACGGTCACGGGGGTGACTACTTCTTCTTCGCGCCAGGCAGAGACGGCGGCGCCGACGAGACGTTCCAACGTCAAAGCATCGGGGGCCAGCAACACAGTTTGCACGCGGAAGAAGCCGGTGTCGCGGCCCCGGTTCAGGCGCTGCACCTGCTGGTCCAGCAGATTAGCCAGGGTCTGGTACATCGCATTGAGCGTCTGGCGGGAAACGCCGAGACCGATGAACAGGCCGGCGCTGGATGGCCCGGCGTAGCCACGCGTGACGGTGGTGGATGCTCCGGCAAATGTGCCGGTCTCCGCACCTTGCGAAGCCGCCTGGTTGCGGGCGTAGCTATCGGCGGAGGTTAACTGCTCCTGCGCCGAACGCAGGTCGCCCTGGTCGGCGGCCTGGCGGTTCTGCCAGCCGCTTTGCTCCTCACTGCGCCAGCCAGACTCACTGCGGTCGGTAGTCCGCTGTACGTCGCTGTCGGTGACGATCTGATCCTGTTGCGACAAGTGCCCCTGCCGCTGTCCGGTTTCGTCGTAAGTGCCGGCGTAGGATTTCATATACAACTGCTCATTCTGGGCCTGCTCGACGGTTTGCTGTTTCCAGTCGCTGTCCTGGGCTACCTGACTCGTCCAATCCCGGTCCGTATCACGGTCGGTATGGTGCTGGTCACTGTAGTTCTCACCGTAGTTGTAGGTGGTGTTGGTTTGCCGGCTACCGCTCCCGCTGCGCCACTCGGAACCAGACGTGGTTTCGGCGCCGCCCCAGGTACGGGTAGTGGCGTCCTGACTCTGTCCGGTGTTGGCGTATTCGCTGTCCTGGTTATTGTAGCCGCTGCCGTGGTTCATCTCCCCCACGTTCTGCTCGGTGTAGCTGTCGCCGCTGCGTTCGGCGGTACTGATCTGGCGGGCATCGCCGTGAGTCGCCTGTACCACGGCGCTTTCCTGCACCCCCGATCCCATAGCGACGAGCCCGGCGCTCTCGGACTGGCGCGCCTCGGTTTGGTGGTTGAAGTTCGTATCCCGCACGTCGCTTTGCCCCCCGGCGCGGTATTCCTCGGTGGTCTGGCGTCCGGTAACTTCCATCCCGCCAGTGTGATAGTCTGTGTCCCGGCTCTGATCCCCGCCCTCGTTGAAAGTGCGGGTGGTCTCTGACCCTTCGCTGCCGCCCCAGGATTTGCTGCTGCCAAAATTGGCGCCCTCGCTGAAGCTATATTGCTGATTCTCGTTGCGAAAGCCATTCCCAGCGCGATACCCCTGGGTACTTTCGTCAATACTGTCGTGGGTCTGTGACTGGCCGGTCTCGGCAGTGTTAGTCTGCCGGTCGCCGGTTTGTTGCACTTGGCGACTATCGTGGGTGCGCAGCGCACCCTGGTCTACGCCGGTGAAGGACTTGTGCTGGACGTACTGCTCGGCATAGTCGCGCTGCAAGTCCACTTGTTCTTCGGTGTGGGCGACGGTGTGTTCCTCAACGTGGCTGCCGCCGCGGTAATTACTGTCGGTATGCCCGGCAAAGGATTCCTGGCTGGCGCTGGTGCGATCCCAGGTGGCGTGCGCCTGTTGGCGGCTCGCGGCGAGTTCCTCGGCCTGCGATTCCAGCACGGTACGGCGCTCGACGTGGCTGATGCCAGTGGAACGCACATTCTGCTGCATCACGGCGCTGAGGGGTGTGAGCAGGGAGCCGGGGCTGATGGAGATATTCAGGCTGTCGCTGCCCTTGACCTGGCTGGCAAACCGCGACAATTCCTCGGCAGTAGCCCGCAGCAAGGCGGTGATTTCCAGCGCCGCATACGGCGCGAGGGTACACTGGATGGCAAACGGCACGTCTTCCAGGCCGGCGACGATGGTTTCCAGTTGCTCCTGCGCGTCGGCGGCCACGAGCTGGCCAATGCCGTCAGTGCTGACCGCCCCGGAGGTCATCCGGCGCACCGGCTGACCGAGCAGCGCCGCGACGTGGCGACAATTGAGCAGGTGATAGTAATAGGCCGTGGCTTCGGGCACGGTCAGCGGGGAAATGACGGATTTGCGGTAGCGACCTTTGAGGGCCGTTACCAGCCGGGCTGAACCGGTCTCGGCCAGCGATAGGGCCGTGTCGCGGTCCGGGTGGATGGCGCGGCCGCCATACAGTTGCAGCAGGCCCAGGTCGCTGACATTGGCGAGGGAATAGACGGCGGTGGTGTTGCGGACATCGCGGGGGTCATACAAGGTACTGACCACATCGTCGGCCAGATCGAGGTGTGAACGCAGCGCCCGCGCCTGGTGCCGCAGGACGCGAAAGAAGTACGGCGCCCACGCCACCCACGTCCCGTTCGGGGCGCGCGTCACGTAAGCCCGCAGCGTCGTCTGCCCGGGGTCAAGCACCAGGTCAAAGTCGGAATTAACGCCGTTTGAGTTGGTCAAGGACATCCTCACTGCGCGCGCGCGGCCCGAACAGCGGGCCGGTGCGTTCCCAGAAAATGAAGCGGATGACGTAGACGAGATACCCCAGGTAGGTGACGCCGGCCAACCCCAACGCCCACAACGCGAAGCTGTACAGCAGCGCGCCTTCCGGGTCGGGCGTATCGGTGGCTAAGACGCTCAACACTTTGTAAATCAGCGCCAATGTGGATGATACGCCGATCAATCCCAGGACGTAGGGCGTGGTTTCACCCTGGTCGTTGGGCCGCTGGTAGCGCAACAGCGCCGCGACCGGGAAGGCCGTGGCGAGCACCCATTGGAAGCCCGTGGGTAGTACCGCGAGGGCTAACAGGTGGAACAAGGTAACGACAATGAACCGCGCGTCCATCTTCTCCTGGTTTAAAAGCAAAAAAGGGGGAGTGGCGGCTGACATGATCAGCTACCACTCCCCCTTAATTCCCAATGCGGGCAACAAAAAGGGGGAGATACCCGGATAGGTATCTCCCCCTTAATTCCCGATTGGGCGAGCACAGCGGCGAAACTCTGTGCTCCTGACTGATCTTGCCGAAGCAAGACTCCCTGCCCTTTGCGGCGGCGGGACCTCCGTAGCAATATTTAACTGGTTTATGACTTAACTGCGAACCAGGGTTATATTAACACAAACCGAAAAATATGTCAAGCAAGTGGGCGCTTGTCGCCTGTAGCGGCGCTTGTACGCAGTCAGTAACGCTGAGTTTATCATAACCAGTATTATCCTCAGAAAACACTGTGTTGCGTTGGTGAATCCATATTAACAGCCAACGCCTCTTGCTCACCTACTGCGCCATGTTGTAGCATTGCATGACGTAATGCCTCTAGATCGGGCGCTACGCGCATTTCTAAAAGTTGTTGACGTTGTTGCATGTCGAGGGGACGCAGTTTTTGCTCGGCCAACACCAGGGCTGTCAGACGATCTAACACCGTCTCATCCATTTGCCGGTAGGCGGGA
The DNA here is from genome assembly GCA_016931185.1 of Anaerolineae bacterium. Lineage (GTDB taxonomy): Bacteria > Chloroflexota > Anaerolineae > B4-G1 > SLSP01 > JAFGFI01. The sequence goes on along the minus strand of JAFGFI010000328.1, from coordinate 11,279 downwards.
GTTCCCCCCAAGTCTTCCACCCACTGATAAGCATTTTGCGCTATCCGCAAGCCAGCGGGATCAGGATCACACCAAATCCAGGTAACTAACCCAGGATTCGCAGAGAATACGATGTGTAGGAAGTTGCCCAATGCACTACTTTCTCCGCGTTCAAAGTGCGTTTCCCCGTGCAGACAAACCAGAGTTATAGACTGCCCCTGCCAGCGTCGCAGCAGCTCCCACATCGGGTATGGGTTCTCCACCAGCAACAAACGTTCCCCCACACTTGTCAATTGCAAGCATTCTACATCCCATGGCCAGAGATAATAACCTGGCGGTATCCAACGTGGTCCCAGGGTGGCTCCTGGATAATAACCAGTCAGGTAACCTCCCACACGGACAATGTTACCCGTGTCGCGGTCGGCCGCGTCGGCCTGGACCCAGCAGTCCCCGCGTTCCAATCCCAGGCGATTGACAAGTTGTTCTTGGGTTAAACTGCGCCAGTTGTCGAGCCGATGAGAGTCGCCAAATGCCAAGTGTGCCAAAGTCCGCAGTCCTAGCGGGCCATACGCGGCGACGGCAGCCCTACAGCGAGCTTGATCTTCTACATTGATAATATCGGACGGAGAAGAATCACGCGGCGCCAAATCGGTTGGGCCATAACGACGTAAAAAATCTTCCAGTTGGGGCGCTTCGATACACCGCGTGATCCATCTCAGTTGCGTTTTGCTTTTGGAGTCTTCCCACCTCACTGCAACCCAGTCTTTTAACTCTTCCAATCCGGCGTGGAAGAATTCACGGTCGGCATAGGGGGTAGTATATTCTGGACATAAGCTGGGTTGGAGGCGCACGCGTTGCTGTTGCGTGAGTTTCCATAGCACTATCCAGAACTCACGCGATTGTAAATTCCACCAAGCAGAGGGTTTGTTCATAGGCTCTCCCGATAAATAGGGGTTTGGCGATTTTAATTGCATCCTGTAGGATGCAATTATGGAATGAGGGTTGGTGGCCTTCAACTACAACCGGCTTACATACTGCGGCGTATAGTCTTCATGAAAACGCGCTTTGATGTAGCGCGCTCCATCGGAGGCACGCAATACGTAGACCGTACCGCCCATTACCTCACTCAAGGCAGTATTGCCTGTCGGTGTGACGATTAAGGGCTGTAAGCCCAAGTCAAGCATCAAGCGCACCCCCTCAGTACCCACAATCGGGGCTTTGCTGAACCCTTCATCAAACGCCAGGATGCGCGGGCGATCAGGAACATCGCCATAGACTTCAGCCATCGCCGCAATAAGCACGATATAGTTGGGTAACTGTTGCTCACCGCCGCTACCGGCCGCGATGTGCTGCGTGAGATTATGCCATCGCACGCCATCTTCAATGCCTTGATATTCCACTTGAAAATCATAGTAAAGCGCCGGTTCTAACAGGATTTCACGTACGCGCAATTCCTCTGCCGACAACTGGCTTTCTTCTTTAGCCAGAAAAGCCGCCAACTGGTCTAAAACCGCGCCGTGGTCGCGGCGTAAATATTCCAACAGCATAGATTCCAATGCGCCGTAATTTCGGATGGCTTCCTGGTACGTCGCTAAAAGCTCTCTAACTTGCCGCACTAAGATAGGATTGTCTTCACGGAACTGTGGCGGCGCAAACCGATAGCGACGCGAACCAAGTGGCACCTCCTGGATCGCGCGATTCAGGTTTTTGATCGCGCGGTTATGCGCGTTCGTTAAATTTAACACCCGATCCACGAAATGCCGTACCAGGGCCGCATCTGCGCGTTGCTGGCTTTCATGGAGTTGAACCCGTAGTTGAGGCAATTCTTGCTCCTTGAAGGTAGTGTAAGCCTGCCAGCAAATTGCAATTTGTGTTTCTACGTTTTCAGTAGCAGAAGGGGGGTACTGTTCACTTATATACGCTGTAACCTGAGCAGTGAACAGCCTGTACAGGGTATGGGCTTCGTTTTCAGTCATAGTGACGGTACTGGATAGACGCGCGATGAGTTCTTCAAGTGTACTTTCTTGCGATTGGTATGTCTGATACGTCGTTTGCCAATCCACCAGACACTTATCTACTTCAGCTTGCTGCACAGTGAGGCTCATTTCCTGAGCAGCGATTTCGGCAACTGTCTGTGCCAAGCGTTGTTGGAACTGATCCAACCGCTCCTGAATTTGTGCCTGGTCCTTAGCCGCATTTTCGCGGGCATTCCATAATGTTTGTAAAGGATTTTGATCAATGAACAGAGACCCTTGAGGTTGCGCTGCAATGGCTACCTGGATGGCTTGTAAATCTGCCTGAATTCGTTCCTGCTCGCGCAACACCTGCACATCACAGATAGCCGTAAAATCCTGCGTCAAACTCTCCAGTGCGGTTTGGTAGCGTTTCACGACTTGGGCTTCTTGGGTAAGTGTTTGAAGTTCCTGAGCCAATTCCGCAATACGCGCCTGACGTTCTTGCTGCTGGGCCACACGCGCCAGTTGCCCAAATACGCATTTGTGTGGTGCTAACGGCGCGTGCCGATAGAGTGTACCTCCGGAAATTTGTAACCCCCGACTGACCACGCGGCTCGCTCGCTCGGCGACTGCGGCGCTTTCATCGGGCTCCCAACGCCATTGACCGAGATGCAAATTGAGCAAACCACGCGCCAAGGAGTTTGCCGTCTGAATTAACTCGGCCATACTCCCTGGTGGTACTCGCTGATATTTTTCAACATCAGAAGGACGTACCAGGTGAATATTCTCAGTTTGATCCCGTGGCAAGTCCCGGTAGATTTGCTGGCAACGCTCAAAGTCTGTCTCTGGCGGAATCAGTGTCCAACGCCGGGCGCCCAACAACCCTTCAAGCATTCCCTGGGCCACGCTGTCCAGTGCCGTGGTAGGTTCTACCAGATCGGCCAGGATTGTAATATTGGCAATATGCCCCTGCTCTTCCAGTTGTGTTTTTACATATTCTGCGGCACGTTGTTCCGGTAGTGCCGGACGGCACTCGGCGATTTCACGGCGCAGTTGCTGCAACACGGTTTCGCTGTGAGCAATTTGTTCAGCGAGTTTGTTCTCGACGACAGCCAGCCAGCGCTGTAAAGCATTTTGCGCCGGCCAAATTGAAGTATTCAGCGTAATAATTGCATCCTGTAGGATGCAATTATGGACGATGAACTCTTGCCAGTCGCCCGGCACCGCCAGGTCCAGAGCTACTGCCAGAGTAGCCATAACGTTCTGCCATGTTTCCTCAAAGTACCGCAGTTGTGCTAAAGCTCGCTGGGAAGCTTCCAACCGCGCGATTACTTGCTGTAACTCACGTTTGAGTTGCCGTTGTTCACTCAATAATCCACTAAAGGACTGCGCAGCATCTTGGGCGCGCTCATGAGCAAGACGGGCTTGTTGATAAGCTGTGGTGCAGTGTTGGACTTGTTCTTTCAGATCGTTCAATTGTTGCAGTTCAGCCGCGTAGTGGTTTTTAGCGGTCGCCAACTCTGCTCGTGCATGTTCCAATTTGGCTTGGTGGAGGCAGGCAGCAAAAACCGCGTGTTCGTGCTGCTTGTTTTGGTACTGTTTATGAGCATCTATCACAGCTTCCAGTTTTTTCAACTGCTGTTCAGCCTGTTCGCAACGCACCTGCGCCTGTTGCACCTCATGTACATAGGTGCGCAGCGGTGTCACCTCAATAACTTCACATCCGATTACCAAATCCCGTACTACGCGCGTCAAGTTACTGGTATCAATGTTGCCCAGCGCGCGGGTTAGAATCTCGAACCAACGTTCAGACAAATTCCCGAGCTTCTGGGCTAATTTTTGCCGATACTCGGTGGCGCTAGACAGTAAATTCCAGACACCGGGTGCTTGAGTGTGATTCAGATGTTCGCGCAGCTCTTTGAGTTTATACATTTGGTAGGCGTCGCCTTCGACCGCATACCCCACCAATTCCAAAGATAAGGCACTATCCACCAACAGAAAATTCGCTCTGATTGTGGTGGGGTTGTAATCCCACACGACGCCACACACGAATCGTTTGCCGGTTTTAATATGAGTCCATTCCATCAATACATGGGCTTGCCCGGTATCGGTGCGTTGCGGTTGGCCGTTCTTGTGCCAGCGAATGTAAGTAGTGACGTGGCGGCTGCTACCTGGGCCGGCCATCGCATTAAAGCGAATTTTGGTTTCGTCGCCCACCAATGCATATAGCCAACCGTCTAATAGTGTGGTTTTCCCCACACCGGTATCTCCTGAGATGTGCAGGGGTTGGCCCAAAGGGATGTCAATCCGGTGCATTTTAAACTCATGCCAGTTGTAGTACTGAATAGCTGTTAACCAGTAGCCGGTTTTATTCGTCGTTTTCAGATTCATCGGCGGTCCCTCCCAATGGTTGTTGGCGCAGCGCTTCCATTCGCTCTACGCTCAGGACAATCGCTAAAAACGGAAGAATGGTGATGTAGGTATCACCAGAACGGGGATTGTCCTGGTAAGTCACTAGCTTGCAACGTTTGAGTGTGTTTAGAATTTCCACCAGGCGGCTGCGGGAGAGGTTCTCTAACCGGCGCCGACAGCGTCGTTCTAGATCATGTATTTCTATTCCGGCAACCATCTGACCTTGCTGGCGCTGAACCTCCAATTCTTCGCGCAACGCCAATAGCACCACCAGGTTAGCATAACCCCGAATACGGATTAGCCCTTCGTTTTCCGCGTTGACCCAATACATTACCCGCTCTTCCACCCTCAACTCGGCATTCATCATGCTGAAGAAAAAATTTGCCGGTATCGGATGGGTCTGAATGGCTAAAAAGTGTTCCCGGTCGGTAGGTAGATCCAACTGCAAACTACCTTCGCGCACTAACTTGGACAACCCGGCATGCAGGCGCCCTTGTTCCGTCGGACTGAGATCCGTATAACCTGGCAAAGAATAGATTGACATATTCCTCAAATTGCATCCTGTGGGATGCAATTAGCTGGGCGACCAGGTTCACGGCGCTGACTAAGCCACTGCTCAATAGCTACCCCTGTAGTTAGTAACAGTGAGCGTCCGACGCGATACGTTAATAGCTGATTGCGTCGCGCGGCGGCTTGCAATGTACGAAACTTGATATGGTACTTCAAACTCGCGTAGGAAAGGGTGATAGCTTCTTCTTGATGCCCATCCAGAGTTTCTAATAGTAATCGCGTAAACATAGAACCTCCGTCACTCAGCCTGTCGAATCACCACAGCGCTGGCTGAAATCAATGTGTTTCCCACCTCAGCTGGCAGAGTGATCACATTCGTAGCCAGTTCGGTAAATTCCACCCTAAATGGGAACGGTAATGAGCGCGAAGCCGCGAATTCCAACAAACGCACCAGCATGTACGCATCGTAGGAAGTAGTGCCTAATAGGTCACCGACCGCCATGACTTCGCGTCCTTCAAACAACTGCATAAAGTGGGCTGCAACTTCTCTGGCCGTCGGTGGTTCGATTTGGTATAAAAGCATTTCCAAATCGGGAGGCAATGTGATCAGGTTTATCGGTACCGAGGTTTGCGCTGCGGTAGTCAAACCCCCAACGATAGATTCCGGACTCACAGACAAAGCACGGTTTTCCAGCACAATCCCGGCTTTATCGTATTCTGGCCGCCGTGGAAAATGCATATAGAGTTCGGCGGCCAGTGTCAGGATTTTTCCGGCAGCCGGTTCGCCAAACAACGCTTGACTTCTACGCCCAAAGGCGATCCAAACTTCGCTGACAATGCGGTCCAGGCGCTCCATCAAAGCTCGTAATATTCCTAGATGGTTTTCGATACTGCGCAAGAGCTGTGTCAGATGCTCTTCCTCTAGTGCTGGGCTGAGTATCTCCGAGGTTTCCTGGTGTATGGCGTTGGCGGCAATCTGGGGCGTTTGGAACAAAAGATCATCCAGAACATTTTTCAAAGGATCATACCAGCGTTCGGGGGAGTGGCCGCACTTGAGTGCGTGGTAACGGGCTTCCAACACTTTGTAGGTCTCCATCCAGGCAGGTAATGAAGTGATAAGCAAGGTTTGGTCACGTAACACTCGTAACTCTTGCAGAAAAGCACGTAAGCTGCCGACTACTTCCTGGATTTGACGCTGTGCGACCGCAATTGCCATGTGGCGGGGGTAACGGTCGGTGGTTAAGGTTTGGTAGACCTGCCAGATTTGCGCTTCAGTGATCGTGGGATCAAAATTCAACAGGGTCACTAAAGCCTGTAAAAGTATTTCACCGGCCAGGGTAAATTCTAGTACTATGTAATCATCCTCTTCGCTGTGTCGTGGTTGTAACCAACGCGCCTTCTCCAAGCGCCGGAGCAATTTGCTTCCTACCCCAATGCTGGCATCCGCTTCATAATCGTGGTCCGCAAATTCATCTTCTGGTAAAGATGTCAGGCCCGATTTCTTGAAAACCTGTTCGGCAAGCTGTTTACCACGCTCCCGTTCCAATCCCAGGGCGGCATATTGCAACCCGTGTTCGTACAAGTTCAATAAAACTTCCAGGTAGATCGGATACAGTTCTGGAGAACGTCCACTTCCCAGCAAAGAGAATAAGGAACGCGGTAGAATTTCATTCCAATCGTGCATTATTGCCCCTTAGTGCCTGTGTTTACATTAACCACTCGCTCAAATTGGGCATTTGACAAAAAAATCAGAATAATCCTAGCTGGCCAGGGGGTATAGGTGATGAAACATTGAAAACTGCATAAACCTTGCCTTTGTAGTAAAAGGCTTCACATTCACATTTCCACTCCCGGTTTCCATTACGGAAGAGGATGGGAGCCACATCCTTGACCATGCATTGTGTTTCGTAAGCCAGGGCTATCACATGGTCAGACGGAACTGGCACAAAACGCCCGATAGCATATTTCGTAGAAGGTGAGCGCGCGGCGTAGAGTACATACAATTGTGGCCTTTGGGGTGTGGATGAAATAAAAGCAGTTTGTGGGGTGGGTTTTCGCGGTGGTTCTCTCCACTCACAGACCACCACAAAACATTGATGTGTGGCGCAGTGGGCTAATTGGATGGCAATGGCTGGTTTAGATGCTGGACACAAGGGTTCCAAATCCTCAATAAGGCGTATGCTGAACCCTCTTTGATCTATTAATTCACGGATGGTAACGGCTGGCATTAAAAATTCAGCAGCGCCCATATTACAATACTGTTCGATTACGGTATCAAAACACTGGTCATCAGTAGCTGCATACTCGTGCAAGAATGAGTATAGTGAGTCATCTGTGCGTAGCAGATGGTGGGCAATTTCATGAAAAAAGGTGAAATTGCGGCGCTCTGGATCGCCAATCGCCGGGTTTATCACGATACAGGGTGGGGTGCCAGGTATATATTGCCCTTCATCTCCAAGTGGTAGGCTCGTTTCTTTAATCACAATGCCTAAATGATTGGCTATGGGGTGTTCTCCGCCAGTGTACGGTGGCACCCCAGTCAACCCGGCTGCCGCCTGGGTACATCGTACCAAGTCACGAATTCGTTGGCGAGCTGCTTGTTCGGTGTATAGTTGCATCTTCATTCAGCGACCAAGTATGGTCTTTAATGAGTAATAGTATTGCAACCAGTCTTCTTTGGTTGTGGCAGGCCGGGTAGCACGGTGTTCTACCTTTAGCAGCAAGTCCACCAACTCTGGCTCAATCTCGGTATCTCGGAGAAATTCATCAAAACCAGGTGGATACGCCTGTCCCGAGGCAAGGGCATCACCATCCATATTATCCAGCATATCATTGAGGGACACTTGATAACAATTGGATAATTTTTCTAAGGTATCTAAAGAGGGCTGTGTACGCCCCCTTTCAATATCCGATAAGAATGATACCGATAGCCCTGTCTGGTTTCCCACTTCTGCCAGAGTATAGGCTTTCTTTTTTCGGATAACCCGCAATCTCGCTCCCAGCATTTTTACCTTCTTTATCCTTCAGGATTTGAGTGATGACTTACCCACTCATCTTAAATTATAACTGACGAGAATTTTTCTGTCAATACGTAATAAGCACCTTAATTACGCCTTGACAGTAATCATGTATTGTGGTACGATTACGTTTAGAGCGTAAAAAATCAAATCTTTTCTGAAGAATCTAATAGGGGAGGGTGAAGTGAAACTACAGTTTGATTTGGAGTGTCCCAATTGTCATCGAGAGTTTAAGCAAGCGGTGGCCGAAGTACGTCCTGGCACTTCCCGGCACTGTCCTTATTGCGATGCGGAGATTAGATTCACTGGCGATGATGGGCGTCAGGCGCAACAAGCAGTTGATAACTTGACGCGCACCCTCAAGAAATTGTCGGGCAAGATCGGATAGGTGGTTATGGAGAGTGCTGTTGAAAGTCTCAAACCAGTAGATTTTCTGATAGTGACAGCCCTACAAGAGGAACGAGAAGCTGTACTCCAGCAACTTGAACCGTTTGAACCAGTGCGGGGAGGTGAATCACCTATCTATTACTTTTGTACACTTCCCGCCGCTCACAATGTGTACAAAATTGCCATTATGCAACTACCTCAGATGGGCAACGTCGCAGCTGCTGTTGATGTCACTCAAGCCATTGCGGAACTAAATCCTGCCTGTGTACTGATGGTGGGGATTGCGGCTGGTATCCGGGGTAAGGTCGACCTCGGCGATGTGATTATTGCTACCCAGCTTATCTACTATGAACAGGGAAAGATAATACCCAAAGAACTTGAGATTCGCCCTCTTACTATTCCTGCCGACGCTGTTTTGTTGCACAGCGTAGAGAATTACAGTGCAGACGAGTGTTGGAATGACACGCTGTGTGAACATACTCCCAATTCAAGAGGAATCCCAACCATCCACTTTGGGCCTTTTGCGGTCGGTGAAAAAGTCGTGGCAGCTGGTAGCTATGTCGTTAATTTGGTGAAATTACATCCCAAGTTAATTGGCGTCGAGATGGAGTCATACGGGGTGGCGGCAGCCGCGGCATCTGCTTTTAGCCGCCCCCGCTTTTTAGCGATCCGTGGGGTGAGTGATTTTGCAGATGAACAAAAGAGCGATGAGTATCGCCAATATGCAACCACGGCCGCGGCAACCTTCGCTATCAGTTTTTTAAGTTCGGGGATCATTCCCCCAAGCATTATCCATACTGCGGCTTCTCCAAAAGTCGGTACGCTGATCGCTATTCGGCACTTGTCAATGGAGCATATTCCCTCACATACTATCGTCGCATCGCTACCCCCAAAGTTTGCGAGTTTAGATGTCACTGAAATCCTGATCAATCAGACTGATTTGTACATAGAGGACCGACTGTCCGATCCACTTGCTGCTGTGCGGCGTCAAACATTGCTGGCATCCCACCTGGATGATCTGCTCAATGCTTACCCGGCGACTCCTGTAGCCTACTTCGGAATTGCACACATTCCATTGTTATTCTATTTGGGATATAGTTTGACTACCAAACGTCAATTACACTTCTTTGAATTTGACCGGTATGCCAGCCGGTGGAACTACTTGCACGGAAAGCAAAGAGGCCCACGATTACAACTAGAGGGAATGCCGGCTCTGCCGATTAATGAAGCTGGCGACGTGCTGATCCGCGTCAGTATCACGCACACAATCAGGTTGCCAGAAGTGTCCGAAATCATACCTTCACCAATAGTCTCTGTGCATCTTTACCTCGAGCCTCCCAAACGCGACGCAGTGGTTAGTGAATATCAGCTTCACAATTATGGTATCCAGTTTCGCCAGATGCTTGACGATGTTCACGAGCTTTTACCTAATCGGAGATGTACCCACATTTTTTATGCTGGTCCAGCATCTCTGGCCGTTTACTTTGGTCAGCTGATTAGCCATACTGTTGACCGTGACATTGTAGTTTATAACTATACAGCTAAAGATTCTCCCGGATATTCTTGGGGATTGGAGATTACTGCCTCTTCAGAGGCGTCAGGTTTTTTGATAAGGTATCGAAAGTAAGCAGGGAGAGAGGACAGAGAAAATGTGGAATATGCACACACAACTCAACCAATTCTATGATCAACATATTCGATTGGGTCAGGAACGGCAAATTCTAGCTGAACATCGGGATGCTAATATAGCTCGCCTCAAAGCCGGCCTGGAAAAACTCGACTACTCAAGTCACTTTGAGTATCGTAATCAGGGCAGTTACGCAATGCATACTCTTAATCAGCACCCTAAGAAAGACTATGACATTGACATTGCCATTATTTTTTCCAGGGATGATTTGCCAGGCAGCGCCTTGGATACCCGGAAGCGGATTGAACAGGCGATGCTTGAAAGTGGCGATATTTTTAGCCACCCTCCTGAAGCCAAGACTAATGCTGTGCGAGTCTATTATGCTGAAGGGCATCATGTTGATCTGGCAATCTACCGCTGGTATGCAGATAACCTTGGTAATCCTGTTTACGAACATGCCGGCGGCGAGTGGTCTTGCCGCAATCCAATGGCAATCACCGACTGGTTCAACACTACTGTGCGTGAGCGTAGTCCATCTAAAGACTTGGGCGCAAGCGTTGCCGGAAATCAGATGCGACGAGTGGTGCGCTGGCTAAAAGCTTTTGCCAAATCCCGCGAGCATTGGAACTTGCCAGGCGGCTTGATCATCTCGACTCTTGTCGCCGAGTGTTACCGGCCCAACTTTTATAGAGATGATATTTGTCTTTGTGACACCATAGTAGCAGTTCATGACCGCCTTTGCTTAAATGAAGATGTGAAGAACCCGATGGATGCTTCACAAACACTAACATACCGGCCTGTGGACCGTGGGCGGGTTCACCGCTTTAGGGAAAATTTGGAAAGGGCTATCGCTGAACTGTCGATATTGTATCGCTCTGATTGTACTGAGGAACAAGCGTTGAAAGCCTGGTGGTGGGTTTTCCAACATTCTTTTTGGGACACTAGTGAAAGTAGCGATGAATGCGGTAAACGGTTAGGGGAGGCTGCACGTATCGGTTCTGTTTTTATCACACCGATGGGTGGGGTTACTACCACAGAACCGACAGGGCATCACGTAAAAGCACCAATCTCGCGCTTTTATGGACAGGAAGAGTGATGGGAAAAACCCTGTCTCCTCGCCAACCGTTGACCATTGGTCAGCAAATTGCGGAGATGGAGCGGCACTTTCCATCATTCAAGTATAGTCGGCCACACAACCTGGCCACCTGGAATGGCTCATTACAACCTATCGAAACCTCGCCAGTATATACCATCAAAATCACATATCCATTTGCCGGACGTTATTCTCTATCCCCAAGCGTGTGGATTGTATCACCCGAAATACATTCAAATGCCCCGCATCGTTACGCGGATAAATCCCTGTGTTTATACTTCCCACCAGAAAGAAGTTGG
>JAFGFI010000327.1 GCA_016931185.1 Anaerolineae bacterium | reverse complement strand
GTTAATGTACAAGAATCCTGCGCGATTAGTGGCACTTGTGAGCATTAAGCCTGCCCCTATCGCGATTAGTGGCACTCAACACCTAATTCCTAACTTGCCATGTTTGCTAATGCATGCTAGATTAACAGTAACCGTTTAGTTTTGTGAGCGATTACCGTTTTCTGTCACTTGCTCCAGACAGAAACAAGGGGTTGAGGGTGTTTTTGCGTTGGCGGGCTACGCCCGCCAACGCAAAAACACCTCTTTCCTGCGGCTTTAGCCGCTTTGCTGCCGTCAATGGCGCCGTTTGCTCACAAAACTAAACGCGTACGATTAACATAGATATTAGCTTGAACAGGAGGTATTTAGGATGTCGGCAACCTTTACAATCAGTGCTTTTGGTGATGAGATCGATCAGGATTTGGAAGTGCAATTGGCGGTGCTCAATAAATTGGATGTGGGCTACCTTGACCTGCGTGGCGCGTGGGGGAAGAACGTGCTGCGTATGGATGATGATGATCTGGCGAATGTGATGGATTTGTGTGATAAGCACGCCATCAAGATAGCCTGTCTGGGCAGCCCTATCGGTAAGTCGCCGATTATGGAGCCGCTTGATGATGAGCTTAACAATTTGCGCCAGATCATACATGTGGGGGAAGTTGTTGGATGCCGGAATGTGCGGCTATTCTCGTTCTATCCACCCGATACCAGCACCAATGAACATTACGATGCGTATGTGGATGAATCCATTGCGCGATTGAGTAAGTTGGCTGAAGTGGCGGAGAGCGAGGACTTTATGTTGTTGTTGGAGAATGAAAAGGGCATTGTGACGGATACGCTGTCGCGCTGTAAGGCAGTCGTTGAGGGGGTGAATAATCCGCATTTACGATTCCTGTGGGACTCGGCGAACTTTGTACAGGTGCAGGAGGCGCAGGTGGTGGAGCGCGGTTGGCCGATGGTGGGAGATTACATCAGTTTTGTGCATATCAAGGATGCCGTGTTGCGCGACGGGCACGTTGTCCCTGCCGGGGAAGGGGATGGGCAATTGCCGTTGCTGTTGGCTAAGCTCAAGGAGAGCGGGTACCAGGGCTTCCTCACACTGGAGCCCCATCTCAAGATCGCGGGACACAGCACCGGGCACAGTGGCGCAGACGGAATGGAGATTGCCGTTAAAGCGCTGCGCAAAGTGATGGCGGATGCGGGATGTGTGGAGACCTTACTATGAGAATTCGCCGTGTTGTCTTGGGTTTTTTCCGTCTCAGTATAGTGTGTATGTGCGTTATTTTTATGGTTTCGACTGTATCTGCCGCCAACCGTCAATCGTGGTCGAGCGTTGCACCGATCATGCCGGCGGATGTCAATGGCGATAACATGGTTGCGTATTTGGGCGCAAATCAATCGGTACCCTTGGAAATGCTTACGATTACCGGCCCGACGAGTGCGCTCCCGGACACATCAAGTGAATTCACCGCTAACGTCACGCCAATTTCTGCCACATTACCTATCACTTACGTCTGGGAGAGTACGTGGCCCTTTCACACACCTGTGACACATGTGAGTTATCAACTGACAGATACGGTAGTTTTTACCTGGACGACAATGGCAACCATAGTGTTCCCTGAAGAACAGCAAATTATAGCACACGCTACCAATGCTGCGGGCGTTAATGTAACGGATACTCGTACCATTTGGGTCGGGTATCAGCAGACTTACCGGCTCTCGCTGCAAAACCTCCAAAAAGACAGCGGGGGTATTTCGTCGCGTTACGTGATTACCAATGTGGGAACTGTGATTGCCACAGTTGCCCATGACTTCTACACAGATTCCGGAACTGTAGTGGCATCGTTGTATGATACGATTGTGCCGGGTTATGGTCAAGTCTATGATTTGGCGACGATGATGGATTTACCCGATGCTTACTCAGGTTACGTCATTGTGAGTTCGGATGAACCCATCTCCGGAACTGTTTTGGCAGATTCTCCTCTCGCCCCTTATGCACCGACGCTGCCTGCTATTCAAAATCCTGACGGAGATGGGAATTATAGTGTGCAGTGGACCTATGACTATGCCACGCCTCCGGTTACCGCGTACACGTTACAAGAAGCAACCAGCACGAACTTTATCACGGAGGTTACTGAATATTCACTTAATGACACATCGCGGGATTTTACGGATAAGAGTATAGGGACATATTATTATCGGGTGCGGGGCACGAATGCCTATGGCGATGGGCTGTGGAGTTCTGTACAGTCCGTCATTGTAGAACATGTTTCTCCTGCGCCAATTGTGAGCAGCATCGAGCCAAATTATGGGCCGGATAATCAAATAACCTGGGTGACGATTAACGGTGCAAATTTCGTCGCAACACCGCGAGTCATGTTGGGAAGCGCGGATTTAAGCGGCATCAGTCTGGTGAACAGCGCGCAACTCCTGGCGGCTGTCCCTGCCGGTATGGCTAACGGCGTTTATGATGTGCGTGTATGTAACCCTGACGATCAATGTGGTACTTTACCGGAGGGTTACACTGTCACCGGAAGTGCCCCGATACTTACGGGCATCGTTCCCAATCAAGGATTTAACGATGCGCCCAATGATGTCATTTTGTACGGCTATAGTTTGCAAGAGGGCATCGTAGTAGCGGTGGGGACGGTGCTTTTGGAAGATGTTACCTGGGTTGATTCTACAAAAGTGCGCGCCGTGATTCCGGCCGGTTTAGCCATAGGCAACTATGACGTTGTCGCGCGTAACCCCGGTTCGCCGGATACCGCCACTTTGGCAGCGGGGTACCTGGTGCTTGATCCTGCCGGTGATGATTTTTCGACAACGTCTGATGATATTTGGACGACCCCCATAACCATCCGTCAGGGTGATAGTGTGATGTTGGGTGCCAATGTGCGACGCCAGGGTGGGAAGGCGTCACTGCAACCCCAGGTTGCTTTTTATCAAGGAGACCCCGAACAGGGAGGTGTATGGTTAGGAACGGCCCTTACGCCCCCTATGCCTTCCGGGGCAGGGATTGTAGATTCCGCGTTTATTCAGTGGGATACAACCGGTATTGAGGGAACTGCGAAGATTTATGCCGTTGTAGATTCGGATCAGGCTATCACTGAGACGAGTGAAGTGAATAATACTGCGTGGCGTTATATCACGGTGTTGTCCGACGCCACCGATCTGGTGCCGCCGGTGATCACCGGCCTCTTAGCTAATGATGGCGCCGCATCTACGTCTACGCCGGGTATCACCATCACGGTTGTGGCTGACGATGGCGGCGGCTCAGGTGTGAGTTCTCTCTATCTGGTGGAGCGTGAATTTAATTCGGCGGCCCGCCAGTGGGTAGCGGTGCAGAATATCGGGTGGGTGCCATTCCAGAGTTCTTACGCCATGACGTTGACCGATCGTGGCGGCGCCCGTTATATCCAGGCTTGGGTTGCCGATAGAGCCGGAAACATTTCGGAAGTTGTTTACAAAACCCGCATTGACTATATACCTGACACACAAACTATCCGCGCCGGGCAAGTCCATCTTTACCGCCGCGATCTGGCCTTAGGGCAGATGCTTTCGGTCACGCTCAAAACACTGAGTGGTGATGCGGATTTATATATATGGCGGCCGGATGGAGCGCAATCTTGGGTGAGCAATGACGAGGGGACGGACACGGACGCAGTCAGTTTTGCCGCGCCGCAAGCCGGCGTTTACCAGATTGAGGTGTATGGTTACATGACCTCAGAATATCGCTTGTATGTTAGCGCGGGGGATTTGATGAACGCGCAACCCGCCGGGTTATTTGGGCAGAATCTCAAGCTGGATAAACCTGTGCGCAGCCAACCGATTATCCAACCGGATAATGAACCCGAGGGCAGTACTGCGATACCGGTCGCGCCTATTCAGCCGATTTCTTTGTACCGTGTCTTGTTACCTGTGGTGTTGCGTGGCGGGTAACGTTAAGTACAATTACCTTAACTTACAGATCATACTTTCCGCCCTCTTGCGCCAACCAGGCTCGCCGTTTTTCATAATCCGGCAGCACCCGTTCCAATCGCTCCCAAAAAGCGGGGATGTGGTAGCGTTCGCGCAGATGTACCAATTCGTGCGCCACGAGGTACTCGCTCATCCGGTAGGGTAGCATCGCTACCCGCCAATGGAAATAGAGATGCCCGCGCCGGTTGGCGGAGGCCCAACGATAGCCCAGGTCTTGGATATGTGTCGCGCGTGGGGTGACGCCGATACGCCCGGTGAGAGCTGCCAGGTGCGCGTCCAGGATGGGGGGCAAGTGGCGGGTGTACCATTGGATGAAATGCTCGCGGGCCTGGGGTAAAACGTCCTCTCGCAAGGTGAACCGCCCTTGATATAAACGCAAGGGCGGTTTCTGTTGCACTTCCACAATCTTGAGCCGGTAGCTGCGCCCCTGGTAATAGAAACCTTCACCGGTGGCATATTGCCGGGGATTGTGGAGGCGCGCCTGTTGCTCTTTTTCGATGAGCCTGGTGTAAAGCCATTCGCTGCGTTCTTCGACAAAGGCTTCCAGCGTCGCTTGCGGGACACCGGGCGGCGTCGCCAGCGCCAGACTCCCGTCACGCTCGACAATAAGTTCGAGGGTTTTCCGGCGTGGGCTTTCGCGGACCTCCAGGGTCAAGTCTTCAAAAGTTAAAGTCTTCATGCGTGAAACGTGAAATGTAATCCACAATTTGTTATTCGCAATTCGTTATTCGCAATTCGCTAACCTAAACGGTTACATTTTTCCTTCCACAAGCAGGGTGTGGTTGGCTTTGGCGGTTTGGACAATTTGGTCGGCCAAAGCTCTGACTTGGTCGTAGGGAACCAGGTCGTGATCATCCAGGTAGCTGCCGATGCGGCTGCGCAGCTCGGATTGCGCCGCGCGGTTGCGCCAGAAGTCCACGCGCTGCACTTCGGGCCGGACCAGGGTGTTGACCAGGTCTACTGTGGCATGGGCTACCCGCTCGTGGTCTTGTCCGGGGACGCCTCCCGCAGAAGTCGCAAGAACGGCTGCAGCCGCCTCTCCTCGCGGCTGATTTCGGCCTGGGTCGCGTTATGATGGTGTAGCAAGGCTTTCAGGGCCTCCACCTGGGCCTCCCAGTTATTGGCAAAGCGCTGGAGGATATCTTCCAGGTGTTCGCTGAGTTTGCGATAGTAGATGGGGTCTTCCTGGTAGTGCTGGCTGATGTGGTGCCGGGCCGCGAATTCCATTTCGGCAGCCTGGGCGCGAGGTGAGGGCAGTGCGCCCACGTGCTTTTCAAAGTCGGCGGCCAGGATATCAATCGGCGGGATGGTGGGATCAATGCAATGCCCTGTCCGATGACGTGTGCATCGATCAACTGGCGGACTTTAGCCTCCGCTCCGGCAATGGCGAGCTGTTCGTCGCGGTAACGGTTGCGCGCGAGTGCGCGGATGAGGCCCAGTCGCTGCGCGTCGTCCACATAGGGCAACGCCTGGGGACGCGGCAGCACGGTATCGAGTGTTTGCAGGAAGTCGCGCAGTGCGACGGTGAATTGCGCGCGCAGCCGGGCATCCCGCAGCAGGTGGACGCAGGCTTCCACGTCGTCAATATCCTGGCCCGCGAACAGCTCCATCACGCGCCGGTAGCGCGCTTCGAGCCTGGGCAGTTGCTCGACGATGGAGCGGAACGCGCCTTGCCGTTCTCCCACGGTGTAAACATCCAACGCCTCTTTGACGTAACGCGCCAGGCCAAAATAGTCCACTACCAGCCCGGCCTCTTTGTGGGTGTAGGTGCGGTTGACGCGGGCGATGGCTTGCAGCAGTTCGTAGCCCTGCATAGGCCGGTCAATGTACAGGGCTTGCTCGACGGGCGCGTCAAAGCCGGTGAGCAGCATATTCTGGACGACAATGATGGCCGTAAACCCTTCGCCTTTGACCGGATCGAAAGGCTTCTTAAAATCTTCGACGGCCAGTTCCTGCCGGTGGGCCGAAGTCCAGCGTTTGATAAGCGGCGGGTCATTGTGAGTTCCGGAGACGACGGTCACAAAACGCAGCCGGCGCACCCGTTTCACATAAGGCAGGGCCGGCGCGAGATCGGATGCCTGCCGCACCTCTGCCGGCGCGGCCGCCAACGCTTCCATCTCGGCCACGAGATCGGGCAGCGCGCCTTCCAGTGCCGTTTGATAGCGCGCCGCGGCCAGACGGCTCACGGCGGTGATTTGTGCTTTAAAGCCGTTGGGCATCACGGTCGTGACGTAGTGGCGCAGCATATCGCGCGCTTTGGCCGCGATCAGTTGCCCGGCTTCTAACACGTCGCCGGTCGTGGCATATTTACGCTTGATGGCCTCGCGCTCCTCCCCGGTGTATTCCCAGAAGGTCTCCTGGAAGGCGACGTCGAGACGTTCGCGCTGCTCTACGTTGCCCATCATCTTGCGTCCCTCATAGAGGATGGGCACAGTGGCGCCGTCATCCTGCGATTCGCGCAGGGTGTAAGTATCAATAAACGGCCCAAAGATTTCGTGGGTGGGCTTCTTGTCTTCCTCGAAGATGGGCGTGCCGGTGAAGCCGATCATGGCGCAGTGGGGCAACGCGTCTTCCAGGTTGGCGTGGAGCGTGTTGGTGTGCGAGCGGTGTGCCTCGTCCACCAGGAGTAGAATTTCTTCGGAAGAGTTCAGCGTGCCCCATTTGGCAGCTTGCGCCTGGACGCTGCGGCGCTGCGCGCGATCCTGCGCCTTCTGGATCATCCCGAAAACCAGGCCCGCGCCCGGCTCGCGGAGCAGGTCCTTGAGCTTGCGCACCGTTTTTGCGCGCTGGAGTGGCTCACCGGTGAGGATAGCGGTGCCGGCAAGCTGCTTTTCCAACTTGGTGCGGTCGGTGACGACCACGATCTTGAAGCGGCGCAGCACCGGCAGCGTGCGCATCTTGCGCACCAGGAAAACCATACTCAGACTTTTGCCGGAGCCTTGCGTGTGCCAGATGATGCCGCCGCGCCGGTCAAATTCGCCATCCTCTGTCTTGGTCTTGCCGGTTTGCAGGCGCGCGACGGCTTTGTAGACGGCGCGGACTTGCTGGTAACGCGGCACGATCTTGACCTCGCGCCCGTCCACCTCGGTGAAGAGCGTGAAGCAACGGACAATATCGAGTAAGTGTACCGGGTGTAGCATCCCGGCGACCAGGATATGCTGGCTTTTGAGCCTGTCTTCGGTCAGTCCCAGCCCCCGCGCGACGTCCGCTGAGGTGGCGGGGTACGGGTCTTTCCATTCCAGATAGTGGCGATACTGCGCGCCGGCCGTGCCCACGCGGGCGGTTTCCATGCAGGTGGCGACGGTCAGTTGGGCGTAGTGAAAGAGTTGTTCTGCCCCCTCCGGCTCGCCGCCGGTTCCGGCTGACACAATGTCAGTTCCGGCTGACACGTCTTCTCGCTGGTTGGAGTAGCGCAGCAGTTGGGTGATCGCTTCGGTCAGCGGGTTCTCCAGGTCGGGGCACTTGGCCTCGACAACGACCAAGGGGATGCCGTTGACGAAAAGCACAATGTCGGGGATGATGGAGCCGCGATGGTCCGTCCCCCACTGGGGCCAGACGCGAAACTGGTTGATGGCGAGAAAGTCGTTGCCTTCCGGGTGTTCGAAGTCAATATACTGCACGGTGCGCGGCTCGCCGTCCGGCCCTTCGAGTGTAGTGCCCTTGAGCAGAAAGTGGGTGGCGGCTTTGTTAGAGGGGAGCAGTCCATGCTGGCCCAGTCGCTCAAGGATACCGCCGGCCTGGTCGAGGTGCGGGTCTTCCATCCAGGGTTGGCCGTCTGGGCCAGGGTTGATGCGGCGCAGAGCGGCGCGCAGGCGTCCTTTGAGCAGCACATCCTTGAAACTCTCGCGCTCGGTGAGATAGGGAACGTCCGTGTCGCCTTCTAGGGTAGTCCAGCCGAGGGCCTGGAGTTGCTTTAAAAAAGGGTGTTCGACTTGGGTATATTCTGCACTTGGCATTTTTTATGTACCTCCTCAGCTTTCTTCGCAACCTTCCAGTGTAAAGCGGAATTCGTGTCCATGTTCAGCCGTGTACGTCAAGATGTAACTCAAATGCGGTGGTTAAGTTAACCATATCCACCACTAAGCGTCGTTTTTCTGACATCCGTTTTCTCCTTTACTTTGCATCAGGTTTAAAGTGGCTCAATGCCCCTTTTCCCTATCCTTTTCTTGGTATAGTTCGAGTTAGATTGACACTTCACCTGTGTTTAACCTAGAAGTGTCAATCTGACCAGCAAGGTTTCTGCACCTTGCCCTTTTCTTTCACCTTTCTTTATGCTAAAATAGCGGTAGGTGATTCGAAAGACAAAGTTCTAAATGATGGAGATACGCTATGGTCACTCCCCAAATGTTAGTACAGGCTGGCTTATATGTTGACGAACAAAGTGTCATCCGGGAAGCTATGCGCGTGCTATGGCAGGAACGTCCACAATTACGCATTGAATGGGCGATCCACGAATATCAAACTCAGCCCATTTCCCTAGCTAAAGCCGCCGCGCTTGCTGGTGTGTGTTTTGATCGTATGAAAGAACTGTTAGTACAGCGTGGCATCCAACCGCGCCTTGGTCCAGAAACAATTGCTGAAGCACGTCGTGAATTCGACGTCATTGCTCATACACTTACGCCCTCCGAGTAAACGTATGCCCGTTATTGTCAACACGACCCTGCTTTCCAATTTCGCATCCATTGGACAACTAGATGTATTGCCTAAGCTATGGCAACGAGTATTTATGCCAGATCAAGTTTATGCTGAAATCCAAAATGGTATTTACCACGGTTATGTATTCTACGAAGGGATTGAGCAACATATCTATCCCTTCACGTCTTCTGGTTGGCTACACTTAACGGCTTTGCGATCCACAGAAGAGTTTCTGTTATTCGGCGAGCTGCTAAACGAACTTCACGAAGGTGAAGCGGCATGTTTGTCCATTGCACATCATCGTCATTGGTCATTTATTTCAGATGACCGCGCGGCAAGGATCGCAGCTACCCGACTTCAAGTTCCAGTTTCCGGCACTTTAGGTGTGTTGTTAGCCTTAGTCAATACTGAACATTTGTCATTAGCGCAAGCAGATGCACTGCTTGGGCAAATGATGCGAGGTGGATATTATTCCCCTGTTGCCTCATTGAACGAAATATTGCCATAGGTATCCTTCCCTACTGGCTTTTTTAAGTAAGAATGAAAGGTGAAGGGGGGGCAGGAGAAAGAAGGCAGGAATAGCCTGCGTTCATATTTCACTCTTCACCCTTACCCTCCCCGTGAGTAAATTATCCATCAACCCGTGCTTGACCTGCCGCAACTTGGCGAGCGTCGCTTCCTCGGCGCGGATACGCGCGTCGGCGGCGTCGAGGGTTTCAATGATGTGCTGTTGTTCGAGTATTGTTGGTAAAGGTACTGGTAAAGGCGCAAGATCAGACTGTGCAATGGTCGTCATTGTGACTTGTCTTGCTCGCTCCATAAAAAAGCTGCGTACCCATGAAGAACGACACCAATGAGCGAAAAATTCCGGAACGACTTTGTTTCGATTGGGATAAACTCTCATTACATGGCACTCAAAAACCGCTGGTTCTGGCACATCACGGACAATGTTGCAATGCGCTATGCCAGCTAGATTCAATGAGCTACGGGTAAAGAAGCAGTCACCAGGCTTGACAGCGTATCTTAGCCAATCTTGCTCAGAGGCTTCAACACGTTCGACTAATTCCAAATCTATGCCGAATTCTTGATATAAATCTAGGACATTGACTAATCGGTAGCCAGATCCAACCAGACTCGGTTTTTTAAAAAAGCCGTTGGATATTCCACCTACAGCTACATCAAGCAGTGTTGTTATTTCCCACTTCCCTGGAATCCTACCCAACGGCGAATCCTTGAACTGCTCCGGGTGGGCGTCGGGGTCGCGGAGGCGGCCCTGGGCATCGAGGCCGCGCGTGAGCAGGTCGTGCAGCAGCCCCGCCTTCACCTGGCGCAACTTGGCGATGACGCGCTCCGTCTGCCGGATGGCGTCGTCGGCCGCGTCGAGAATTTCGGCGATGCGGCGTTGTTCGGGGAGAGGGGGGTGATAGGAAGGAAAAAGCAATAAATCAGAGCGGGTGATATGTTTCATCGTGGTACCGTGTGTCTGTCCAGCCAGTTCATTCATTAAATAGTCAAGCAGATGATGCAGGAAGTGTAAATCTGTATTCTCTTTGGGTACAACTTTGTAAATATGCTGGTTGAGAATAGCTGGACCCCGATTCCAAATCAACGTGGTTAACGTAGCACTCCACGAGAAAAGCAAGTCGCCATCGTCAATTAAGTATTGCTCTGGTATAGGACCATCAAAGTAATCGCAACTTACTTCGGGATCATTGATTTGTTGTATTCGAACAATGGGTAAACCGACTTCTTTCCAGTCTTCCGGTTTAAATGCATAACCGTTAATGTAGAAAGCTACATCCCCCAGAGTAGTTTTTTGCCAATCTTCAGGGTAATTATTCAACATGTATAACACCTTCTACAAATATCACTAAGTGCATATCAATAAATACTTGCTCTATTATGCTTATTTCACAAAACTAAAGTATTGATTTTCGATCCAATATCCTTTATAATAAGGATAATCCATTTAGTGGAGGTGGATGGTCGTAGACCATCGGGAGAGCGCCCGCAAGGGCGTTTCTCTTTTTCTATGGCAGTAGCTTTTTGCCATAGCCTTCTATCTGTCCGGTGCGCTTATTCCGATGATATTTGCTCTGGCGCAAAATGGCGCAAATCTGATCCCCAAATACATCCCGATTGTCTGTGATCAATTGATGTTCGATCAGTATCTCGCGGCGCGACGGATGAGCTACAAGGTCGGCCAGTTGCAGGCCAGCAATGTTCGCATTTTTGGGCTTTGCTTTGAGTTCGTGGGATGTCAAACACGCTTGCCAGCGGTTAACCGGGATGTTGTCTGTTCCACGTTGATAGAGACGTGTATAGGATTCCATCAACTTGTTATCTTCCTTGCCCCCACGACTTTCTACCATCACATCTCCTTGATAACTGCCATAATGCAAAAAGAGTACAAAGCGTTCTAACAGGACTGTTATACAGTAATGATAGGGATGAAATTGCCACACCTGATAACGCTGGCGATGCTCCAGTTTGTCAAGAACCACGGTAATTACGGTGTAATTCCAACGCGCTAAAGCCAACAACAATGCAGTATTGAAACGCTCCTCAACAGCGGGATCGCGGAGTGCCTGAAACGGGTGACGTTTGTTGACCAGTTCCTTGCGATGAAAAATGATCGGCTCGTCAGGGTCTTGCTGGAAAAATTCTCGTTTGAGTCGCGCCATCTCCGGCTGAAAAACATTCCCGGTATACTGAGATTCTAAAATCACACCTGTCAACGACAAAAATCGCTGATTGGGATCATCCGCGTGTGTCAAATCATGATTGCCGACTTCATCAATATAGATACGATAAAGCATATTTCATCATTCCCTGTCGTACCCCAACGTTTGCAAATACTCGTTGAGTCGTCCCCGCGCGGCGTCCCGTTCTGCCTCAATCTCCGCCAGGCTCACGCGGTACTTGTCCCACAAATTCTCCAACGCCCCGACGAGGGCCTGCTGCCGGGCGACGACGTAACGGTCGAGGGCGGCCTGCAACCGCTCGCGGGCGATGGCCAACACCAGGTCGCGGGCAGTGTTCTCGGTCAGCTCGGCGCGCCGGGCCTCCAGCCGTTCCAGGAATTCGCCCTGCAAGCGTTTGAGTTCACTGCGGGCCGCGCGCAGGTCGTTGCGCAGTTGTTTGATCTTGTCGGGCGCCCCCGAGGGATCGGGCGACCACAAGGGATCGGGCGACCACAAGGGATCGCCCCTACTGTTTTCCTCCGGATCGCGGGTCGCCTCCGCAATTTGCGATTTTAGATTTGCAATTTGCGATTCCAGGGTTTCCAGTTTTTCCAGGTACCCCGGCATCAGGTGTTCGATGAGGGGATGGGCCAGCGGATCCTCGCCGTTGTCCCGGCTTGTCTCGTCTTCATCCTCGACGGTGGCGCGGATGGATTCGACCCAGCTTTCCACTATGGCGGTAAACGCGCCCTGGTACGCCAGCGTTTTGAAATCATAGAGCAGGGCGTCCCACCACCCGGCGATCACGCCGTCCACCTGGTAGCGGGTGAGCAGGCCCAGGGGCAGTAGCGCGGTCTCGAAGCTGGTGAGCAGGCCGGCGCGGGTGGCAAAAAGACTCACGCCTTGCAGATGCGCGCCGCCCGTCAGCTCGACCAGGTTATGGTTGTGTGCCTCCCACCAGGTAGCGAAGGCCGTATCCAGCCGTTCTCGCTGCGCCTGCACGGCAGGATGCCCTGTCAGGAATCCTTTGAGATCGGCGCGCGTGGCGAAGGCAGGGGCGAAGACGAAATGACCCGGCGCGTGTTTCCGCTGTGCAAACGGCCCGTAGACACCGTCCCAATCCGGTGGCGGCGGGAGTTCCGGCCCCGGCT
Organism: Anaerolineae bacterium; assembly: GCA_016931185.1. GTDB lineage: Bacteria > Chloroflexota > Anaerolineae > B4-G1 > SLSP01 > JAFGFI01. The sequence goes on along the minus strand of JAFGFI010000327.1, from coordinate 1,016 downwards.
GGTAAGTAAACACGTTTACCGGCTTCAATCCTATCGCCTCGAAAAGCGCGCGCAAGGCGAAAACCTCGGCCCGGGGAATCCCCCCTTGCAGATGCGCGCGCACGTCGTGAGGCTCGGGCGGCGGCGCGTTGTCGGCATAACGGCGGATGTTGAGGTTGCAACCGGCAGCGAACAAATCTGCCACCGGCACGACCGCCGCGTAACGTTCCACCGGCCGGAAAGCGTCGAAGGTATCCACGATTTTCTCAATGTCTTCCGGGCGCAGGACATTCTGTGCCCGGCCCTCGTGATACTCGGCATCGGCGTTGATGAAAAGCACCTTACCCTGCCGCTCCTGGGGTTTCGCGCCTTTGGGCCGGCAGACGAGAATACAGGCCGGGATGCCCGTCCCGTAGAACAGGTTGGCGGGCAGCCCGATAACGGCTTCGATAATGTCATCCTCCAGCAGCTTGCGGCGGATTTCCTGCTCCGCGCCACCCCGGAAGAGCACCCCGTGCGGCATCACTGTCGCCATCATTCCCGTGGGCTTGAGCATCGCCAGCATGTGTTGTAGAAACATCAGGTCGGCCTTCTTACCGCGTTCCGGCGTCAGCCCATAGATAAAGCGTTCGGATGCCAACTTCATGCCTTCTTTCTGGTAGTTCTGTGAGAAGGGTGGGTTGCTGATGACGTAATCGAAGGCCATCAATGTCCCGTCCGGCTCGACGTGCTTCGGTTCGGCCAGTGTGTCTTCCAGTTCGATACCGGCGTCCTGGATACCGTGGAAGATTAGGTTCATTTTGCAGATCGTCCAGACATTGCCGTTGGCCTCCTGCCCGTAGACACGGAAGTTGCGGGGATCGCCGCCGGCCTCTTCAACGTACTCGCGGGCCAGGATGAGCATACCGCCCGAACCACAACACGGATCGTAGATGTTGTGGCCCTGCTGTGGCTTGAGCAGGCGCACCATCAACCGCACGACCTCGCGGGGGGTGTAGAATTCGCCGCCCTTCTTGCCGGCGGAATCGGCGAAGTAT
>JAFGFI010000326.1 GCA_016931185.1 Anaerolineae bacterium | reverse complement strand
GAGCGCAGCGGGTGGATGCGCGCCAGGAACAGCGGGTCCTGCACGTAGACGTTGCCGATCCCGGCGATGCGCTTCTGGTCAAGCAGGAACGTTTTGATCGCGCCCTTGCGCCCGCGCAGCAGCGCGTGGAAGTCTTCCAGACTCAAATTCAGCATATCGGGGCCGAGTTCCGCCGTCATTTTGTGCTCCGCCAGGGTGGGGGCGTAGTGCGAATAACCAAACCACCAAAAGTTGACGGCGATGGACGCCCCGTCGCGCAGGTCGAAAATGATGCGATATTTCCCCGGCAGATGGTCGCGGTCAGTCAGCAGGATTTCGCCGCCCATGCCCAGGCAGAGCAGCAGCCAGCCGTCCGACAGTTCGACGCGTACCCACTTGCCGCGCGGCGTCACATCGCGAATTTCGGTTCCGCGCAGCGCCACCTCGAAGTCGCCCACCGGCACGTTGAGACACTTCGGTTGCAGCACTTCAACCTCGCTGAAGGTGCGTCCGACCAGTTCTTTCCGCATATCGCGGGCCATCACGGTGATTTCAGGAAGTTCAGGCATTCGTTATTACCTCCGGGTCAAGATGTCATCGGTGAAGGTCAGGAAAGCCTGGATGTCCGTAGCAACCGAGTCATCAAGGACTTGCCAGGTGTACCCGAAGCCGGGGAACATAGTGCAAAGCTCGTGCTGGCCGTCGTATTCCACCGCTATGAAAGCGCGGGGACGTGTGCCGGTTTTGTCCATCTGGATGCAATAGTTGCAAGCGTCACAGTGCTTGGTGTGTTGAACTACAAATGTTTTGACCTGATCGGGCATGGCGTTGAAGTGCTGTAGTAGCCTCTTGAACTCCGGGATGCGCAATCCAAAAAGCACGGGATTCTTGCGGATCCAATCGTACTCGAAGGCAAGTCCGCCGTGGGTGCGTTCTCCCCACCAGTCTTTCAAGGGATCGTCAGGTTTGCCATAGGACTTCACCCAGTCCACGGTGATATGATTGTCCCGGTCGCAGACCAGGGTATAGTCTTCCTTCTCGAAAAAGCCGATCAATGTCAGCAGTCCAGGGTTATCGCCGGCCAGGCGCAGGAGCACATCTCTGGTATAAGGATAGGTGTCGCTATACAGACAGCGCGAGAAACGCATTGGCGGGACGTGGGCCGGGCCAGTGGTCGGTGCGGTGCGAGTGGCTTCGGCTGCGAGCCAGGTCCAGGCCGGGAACATCTTCGGGAAGGCGTCACAGGTGATGACCGTCTCTGTTTTCCCGGTTTCCAGGGTCAGCCCAAAGTAGGCCAAGCGGGCGCGCGTAGGGGAAGGGAGCGCCACATCCTGCTTTTGAACATGGAGTGTTTGCCCATCCACGACACCTGCTACCCCAATCTTGAGCAAGAGTGCGACAAAGTTATCCACTTTGCGTTTCGTCTTTTTCATGGCATCAATAAGTTCTGGCCGGTGATTCTGTGCTTCCCCGTGCTCATAGCCGTCATCGGGTTGAGGCTTCAGATCGAGCCGTTCCGGGTTATTCCGAACGGCCTCGGCGACGCCGCGCAAGAATGTGTAAAATTGCTGTTGTGCTGTTTCCAAAACCGGGATAGTAGGGACAGGGAGAAAGTCGGGAATTGTTTCGACCCAGCCGTTGGCAATACGCTGTGCGAGACTATCAAATGTTGCGATACTCATGAAGATCCCTCCTCGGTTGCCTTCTCGAAAAGTTTGGCGGCCGGGCATCCAAGCCGGCCTTGTTCGCAGTATTTGCAGAGCAGATTCCCCCGGACCGCTGCCGTCCCGACAAAGGCCAGCGCGACCAGGAGTACTATCAGGATGACGCGGAACCAGGTAAAGTTCAGGAATGACAGGAGGATTCCGCCCGCCAGCGGGATCAGCGAGATCAGGAAATCGGGGAGGATATCTTTCCAGGTAGCCTCTTGCGCGGCAAAGCTTTGGGGATTACCTTGTTTGAACAAGATCGCGCACAGTCGCCCTTTGCCCATTCCGCAGTTCTTCCCATAGTAATAACAATTGACGCAACTTTTCTGCAATACGCGGAATTCCAACCACAGGCAGAAGAGCACGTATACCAGAGAGACGCCAATGTGGAACCCCGCAAGGATGCAGGCCCCGACGATATAAATGGCTATTGAAACAAGGTTGCAGACCGCAATAATCCACGCCGGATAACTTTCATAATGTTCTTCCATATATTTGCCTCCCTTGAAAATCGCAAATTGGCAAATTTAAAATCGACAAATTGTAAAAACCCTTGAAAACTTGGTTTCATCTTAAATCTTCATCCTACTGCTGGTGAACGCACCGCGTTAATGAGTCATTCCTCTGAAAATAAAACCTCACGCCAAGCCGCCAAGCCCGCAAAGGTAAAAGTAAAAAACTTAGCGATCTTTGCGCCTTTGCGTGAGATTTTTATCTAACCGCTGGTGAACCAACGGTTAATGGGTAATTCCCTTGAAAGTAGCGAATAGCGAATTGTCTTACAATTTCTGGCATCTCATACAATAATAGATACTACCACCCAGGTAGGACTTTTTCTCAATGGTTGTGCTGCACGCAGGACACGATGTGCCCACCGTGTATTTGCTCAAGATGGTCTTGTAGCCGCCCGGATGCCCAAAAAGATCGCGCTCAGTATCTCGCCCGCCCTGCGCCGTCATCGTTGCCAGTACATGCTTTACCGCATCGTACATCGCATCAATTTCCTGCTCCGACAATTCGCTCATCTTGCGTTTTGGGTGGATGCGCGCCGTCCAGAGGATGTCCTGTAGCACGCCGTTGCCCAGGCCGGGGATGCGCTGTTCGGTTGCCAGGAATGCTTTCGCCGACAGGTCCGGCGTGTTGTCATCAAAGAGTGTGTTGAAGTAGGTTCGATCAAAGGTGTCGGTCAACGGCGAGGGCCGTGTTTTGGCAATGTCATAATCAGGAAATCCTCCCTTCTCGCCGGCCGGGAAGCAAAAGAAACCGCCCCACATCTGGGCGCTGGAACTGATCGCCGTCTCATCCTCAAATTCCAGCAGAAGTTGGTGTTTCTTGGGACGCTTTTCGCCCTGGGTGTGGTAACGGATCGGCGCGCTGATGGCAAGTATCATATCTCCTGCCTTGAATTCAATGTTCCCGGCGACGCCGATCCCCTCTCCAATTACTTTCCCCGCGAGCCGGTCATTATACTCCGCCGGATCCCCCGTGTACCAGGCAAACTTGTGCGGCGATGTATTCGCCACCGCGCGCGCAATCCGCTTGCCACTCAGTGTTTCTGTAATTTGCTGTGCAATCACAATTGCTTCAGGTAGCTCTATCATAGGTCAATCCTCCTGTTTTATAACTTTCACTATCGATATCGTTTCTGGCTCATATATTATCTCTCTTGCCCCGTTGCTTAATGGGTACATAGACATCCATCAACATCGTATTTTCATCCTGGGCATTTGGATCAATGTGATGTTCCAGCTCAAGACCAGGGGCATGGTCGAAGTTGTAGCCTTCTGGATAATCTGGAGTATACAACAGAGATGCCTGAATCCAACTAAAGATCTTCTCATAGTTTTTAACCATCTCTGGGATACCCTTGCTCTGTACTACCGCGTATAGCCCTCCCGGAAAAATGACTTCGGCTACACTGTCGTCTAATGGATAATCATCGGGAATCGTGACCCAGAATTCATACCCGCGCAACTTTCGGGGTTCCATCGGCGAGGGATTGTTGCGCCCGTAGATTTGATGTACGGTCGGGTTATTGAATAAACCGCGCGGTTCGGCCCAAGTTTTTAGTTGTGCCCAGGCGTCGTGCTCCGGCGTCTCACTTTCTTTGACATGAAATGAAGCAGCTCTGAATCGGGGTAATTGAACAATTTTCACTAACATTTTTATAACTCCTTATTCTAATATTCAAAGATAAACCGGCATGGCTCTTTTTGTTGACGTGTGAGTGCTAAAGAAACTACTTAGAGACATTTTTGTAACCCTCAAAAATCTAAGTTGTAATATCATCTCCTGTAGTATAGCTACACACCGTCTCTTTTACGTCTTTTTTCGTGTCTTGTTTGGCATCTTGTAAATCTGTTGTCCTAAAAAAGTATATGTCAAAAATATGCCAATTTATGTCATATAAATAGAATTTTTGTTCTATGTTGCAGGTCTGTTTCATGGTGTTATAATGTTATTGCCTGTGTGGGAACAGGTATATCCCTCTTAGATAGAAGGTTTTGATATGCGTTCTGAACAATCACAACTGACAGATGGTACATCACACGGTTCACCTTCCCCATTCGCAGTTTGGACGGCGATGTTCGCGGTCTATATCGTGTGGGGCTCGACCTACCTGGCGATTCGCTTCGCGGTGGAAACGATCCCTCCTTTTCTGATGGCAAGTGCGCGTTTCCTCGTTGCCGGGATCGTGCTCTATACATGGCGACGCGCGCAGGGTGATCCCACCCCCTCAAAGTCGGAGTGGCGGTCCGCTGCTATTGTGGGGTTATGTCTCCTTTTAGGGGGAAATGGCGGAGTGGTCTGGGCTGAACAGCATGTGGCTTCTAGTGTTGCTGCGTTGCTTGTCGCCTCTACCCCACTTTGGATGGCTCTTATTGACGCGCTGCGTCCCGGTGGGCAAAAACCAAGTATCCAAACTATATTGGGGATTGTGATTGGCTTTTGTGGGATTGCGCTCTTAATCGGCCCATCACAATTGCTTGGCGGGACAGGCAGCGTGGACTCTGTCGGCGCGCTCGTCGTGCTTGGGGCCGCCTTTTCTTGGTCTGTTGGTTCGTTGTACAGTCGCAAGGCGCAGTTGCCTGCCTCCCCACTGTTGGGTACAGGGATGGAAATGTTGGCCGGTGGTACTGCCCTTTTGTTACTGGGTATCTTTACTGGTGAGTTGGGTCGCCTGCGCTTGGCTACTATTACCCCCGCCTCCTGGTTGGGTCTGGGCTATCTGATCATATTTGGCTCGTGGGTGGGGTTCAGTGCTTATACCTGGTTGTTGCGGGTTGCGCCTACTCCCCTGGTCTCGACGTATGCCTACGTTAATCCTGTGGTAGCCGTCGTGCTGGGTTGTCTTTTTGCTGGTGAACCTCTGACCGCGCGTTCTTTTCTGGCAACGGCCATTATTGTGAGCGCGGTTGTGCTGACGACGCGGCGACCCTCTTCTAAATCGTCTTCTGCTGTTTATGTTCCACCGACATCAAAACTGGTGGATGTGAGTGTAACGGAAGAATAGATTGTAACCCAGTAAGTTGTAAATGATGAGAGTGCGCCGGGAAGAGGCCCGCTTTTTATGTCTGAATTGCGAGTTTTTCTCTTGGGTACGCCGCATTTTGAGTGTGATGCTGCGCCAGTTAAGATTACACGGCGCAAGATCATGGCGCTTTTGGCTTACCTGGCGGTCAGTGGGCAATCTCATAGTCGTGAAGCGATAGCTACGCTACTGTGGCCCGATTTTGATGCTACCAGTGCGTATGCTTACCTGCGCAACGCACTTTGGATGTTGAAGCAGACGCCAATCACTGAATGGTTAGAGGTAGAGGTAGACATACTTGGGCTGCGAAAAGATCCGTCGTTGTGGGTGGACGTGGCCCATTTTCAGGCTAACTTGGCCGCGTGCCGGGCACACGCACATTCCGAACACAACATTTGCGAGTTATGTGTTCCCCTACTTACGGAAGCGGTAACGTTATACCAGGGCGATTTTATGGCCGGGTTTACCCTGGGAGATAGTGCAGATTTTGATGAGTGGCAGTTTTACCAGACCGAGTCGTTGCGCCGGGCAATGAGCGGGGTATTGGAGAAACTGGTGCTGTGGCACAGACAACAATGTGAACTTGAGAAGGCTCTGGAGTATGCGCGTCGTTGGCAGAGTTTTGACCCGCTGCACGAAGGAGCACAACGTTACCTGATGACATTGTATGCGCAACTGGATCGGCGGTCAACTGCGCTACGTCTGTACGAAACATTGCTCCGTAATCTCAGAACGCAGGGACTTGCTCCTTCAGAAGAGACGGTGACACTGTACCAACGTATCCGTGCCGGTGATGACCTGTCGGAGCGGCACATCGGAAGTCCTGTCCGGCAGCTTGGTAAACAGGTTGGAAACCCTGTCTTACTACCAACCGGAACCATTACGTTTCTCTTTACCGATATCCAGGGGAGTGTGGCGCTGTGGGATCAGAAGCCTCAAGCGATGAAAATCGCCATTGCTAAACACCACGCACTCCTGCGCCAGGGTATAGAATCCAATGGGGGTATCGTTTTCAAGATCGTTGGTGACGCTTTTCAGGCTGCTTTTCCCTTTGCCTCCCAAGCTCTCGTGGCAGCGATAGCGACGCAACGGGCGCTATGTCGTGCTGCCTGGGGGGAGACCGGTCCCCTCTCTGTCCGTATGGGACTGCATACCGGCCCGGTAGAGCTGGCAAGTGATGATGGCCCGGTGGATTACGCTGTTAGCCACACCCTCAACCGGGCTGCCCGGGTGATGTCTGCCGGTTATGGAGGACAGATTTTACTTTCTCAGGAGACTGCGGCCTTGGTGCAATATGAGATGCCGCCCAATGTGTCTCTCAAGGATTTGGGAACTCATCGTTTAAAGGGATTGACGTATCCTCAACGCCTCTTCCAGGTGATTGCACCAGATATACCCCGTGATTTTCCACCACTTTCCACTGAAGTCAAACCCCATTACAACCTCCCGGCACAAGCCACCGCTTTTGTGGGGCGTGCAGCGGAGTTATCCGAACTTCACGGGTTGTTGGCGAGTTCGGATGTACGGTTGGTAACATTGACCGGGTCAGGAGGTATTGGTAAGACCCGCTTGGCATTGCGTCTCGCAGAGGAATCCATTGGTGCCTTTCCTGATGGCATTTTTTTCGTCTCACTTGCAACAGTAGCTGTACCAGAGTTGATGATCTCGACCCTGGCCGATGTTTTGGGTGTGACTATTTACCAACAGGGTATGATAGCTCCCTGGGCACAACTCATACATTATTTGCGTAATAAACAGATGCTGTTGGTGTTGGATAATCTTGAGCAATTGCTTTCCTGTGCCACAATGTTGGGGGAGCTTCTTCAACAAACAGAGAAGGTGAAGTTGTTGGTCACGTCACGAGAACGGCTTAATTTGCAGGGGGAATGGGTACTGAAACTAAGCGGGTTGCGCTACCCGGAAGAAGGAACAACTGAGAATGTGGATATGTATGGTGCAGTTCAACTTTTTCTTGAACGGGCACGGCGTGTCCATCACGGCTTTGTGCCCGGCGCGGAAGATCTGGCAGACATTGTCCGTATTTGCCACCTGCTAGAAGGAATGCCTCTGGGGCTTGAGTTGGCTGCCGCGTGGATCAAATTGCTTTCCTGTCGCGAAATCGCCGACGAAATTGCTGGCAGCCTGGATTTTTTATCCCTGGCCCTGCGTGATTTACCGGAGCGTCATCAGAGCTTGCGCGCTGTCTTCGCGCACTCCTGGAGATTGCTTTCTCAGGAAGAACGCGCGAGTTATTGTGCGTTAGCCATATTTCGTGGTGGGTTCACGCGCGCGGCGGCGACCGATGTTGCGGGGGCGTCATTGCCTCTACTGGCTTCTTTGATGGACAAATCTATGCTCCGGCGCTCGGTTTCGGGCCGTTACGAAATTCAGGAGATCTTGCGCCAGTATGCTGAAGAACAACTAGCGACTATGCCGGAGCAAAGCGACGCCGTCCACGACCGTCATTGTGACTACTATCTCGACCTGCTCCGGCGACTTGAGCCTGCCCTCAAAGGTCCTGGCAGAGATGTGACTTTTGGACAACTTGCTGCCCTGGATACTATTCAGCAAGATCTTGAGAATATCCGGGCGGCGTGGCGTTGGGCTATTGCGCATAGCAAAATGGCAGCAATGCATGCAGCTATCTTCAGCCTGGGGATGTTTTGCGACATTCGCAGCCGTTTTCGTGAGGGACTGGAACTCTTTGGAGAGGCCAGCACTACGTTTAGCCGTCCAGGAATTGAAGTTGACCCGGAATTCTTGGGCTTGATATTGGGAATACAGGGCGAATGTTTAATGCGCCTTTCTATGCCTGAATCTTTGGAAGTATTACAACGGAGTCTGCTGTTATTAGATGCTATTTGCCCAGGGCCAGCTTTAGCCCTGGTGAATGTATTGAGCTCTTATGCTGTGACATGGCATACTCCTGAAGAAATAGGGCAGCGCTTAGATAACAGTTTGGTTTTTTACCAAACACAGAACAATCTGTGGGGGATGGCGTTAACCTTGGATATTATGGCTCTAAATCTCGACCTCTTGATCCACCACGATCGTGAAGCCGCCAGGCAACACGCGCACCAGAGCCTGGAACTGCGACGACAGATAGGCGATCGTTGGGGTACCGCAATCTCGTTGTTTACGCTCGGTGTTATTGCTGAATCGAGTGGGGGATTGCCTGATGCCCGGCGATACTACCAGGAGAGTTTATCCGTGCGTCAGGAGCTTAAGGACGTATACGGCGTAGCATATTGCATCCATAACGTAGGACGGATCTTATACCAGTTAGGGGAGGTGGACACAGCACGCCAGCTTCAATTACAAAGCTTGACCTCTTTGCGTGATGTGGGTGCGCTCCACGGCATTCCCGATGTACTGCAAACTCTGGCGGTAATTGCCCACGACCGGGGGAATTTGCAGGAAGCAAAGTCACTTTTGCTTGAAGCATCTACTACCCGTAGGGCAATTGGCGAAGTAAAAAGCGAATTGGCTTCTACTTTGCTACATTTGGGTAAAGTTGCCCTTGAATTGGCAGAAATTGAAGCGGCACAGGGCTATTTTTCGGAAAGCCTGGCCTTGTTTGAAAAATTCGGGCATACGCATGGCCGTGAACAAGCATTAGCTGGGTTAACAGCATGCACTTGTGCTAACCCAGCTTCATCTGTTAGATAGTCACTATCTTAGAAACCAGCGTTTTTTTCTCTATGCGCCTAAGCTAAGTTCTTGACGGACCTGCTCAAGTACCACCCGCGCGTCAGGCACCATACCAAAGAAATCTAGTAACTTTTCGCACGGATAGTCGGCACAATGCGCGCAGTTGGCGACGCCGCGTTCGATACCGCAGGCGCGAATTGCACACTCGGCGCAGTAGCCGCACTTATGGGGGCCACTCAGGCAACCGTCACACATTGTTCCCTCGGCAGTGGCATCTGGCTGATTATGTTTCTCACGCGCCTCCGCCGCCAGCCGTTCCAGGGCCGGCCAATCGTTCGCTTGAGTGGCAATATAGGCCGGGCAATCACTACAGATAATACCGCAGTAAGCAATAATCTTATCCATCATAGGCCTCCTTAACACAATCCATCTGTTTAATTTGTTCAATATAAGCGTTGACACGTTGATGCAATTCATCAGGATAAGTATATCCCAGATATGTGCCAACTTCAATCGCAACCTGGCGAAATAATGCCATCGTGCGTACCAGTGCATCCCAATTATCCTCTATGTGTGCCCCGACATAAGTCTCTTCTAGTTGGGCCCAAATATCGGATGGCAAGTTCTTTTTTAGCCCCTTCCCAAGATTTCCCACGGGGATTGCCCAACCGTGATCGATCTCTAAACGCCATTCAAGCATCTGCCGCAAATAAATATGCTTCATGTCATAATCCAGACACCATTTGGCAGGCAAAAGCTCATCACGCCAGAGATATTTAGCGACGTAGGGCGCGTCGCTTAAGAAATCGTTGATGAAGGTTTGATAGGCCTCATAGGATGGAGGTATGGGCACATAGGCTGTGAATGTCGGCGTACGCATCGTATTCGTCATACCGTCTTTGTCCAGCAACACGCGATAGCCGGCATCAAGCTCCGCCGGCAGTTCTGGTGCGGCAAGGATGCGCTTGAACAGTTCCACCGGCCAAAACGTAAAATCTATCTTGAGTCCGTCAGCATACTGTGTGACATTGCCACACTGATCGATGTTAAAGATCGGATCGGGTTCTACCGGGTCCCAATAGACAACGAGAGGATCGCCGAAATCGTTCAACCACGTTCGATCGACGACGAAGGGGTAGATGTCTTGCATAATTAAGATAACATCATAATCAGATAGAACATCTATATGAGCATGGGGTCGCCCACGATTACTGGTGATTAACATAACCCGAACGGCTTCATGCTCTGTTGCCCACTGGATGAGTATAGGAGTGATATCGCGTATCGGAATCTTCATTAATCTCTCCCTTGAAAATCTCAAATTGGCAAATTTAAAATTGGCAAATTGTGAAAACCCTTGAAAACTTGGTTTCGTCTTAAATTTTCATCCAACTCCTGGTAAACGCACCGCGTTAATGGGTAATTCCTCCTCTCCCTTGAAAGTAGACTGTTAAAGCGGTCGGTAAAAGAGGGTAGGGTTGTGGGCGGTACTCCGCCCGCAACCCTACCCCTTTATATCTTGGCCTATAGGCCATAAATTTTCATCGAACTGCTGGTGAACCAACGGTTAATGGGTCATTCCTCTGTAATTTGAAATGTACCCAAATGAAAACTCCTGGTATAATGTTTAAGATGAATGATACCTTAAGTCCACTGCAACAGCAACTCCGCGAGGCGATGTCCGGGTGGGGATGTCCCTTGTGTCGCCTGGCGGCGCAGGCTGAGAAAACCTACATTGACTCTGTGAATTACGAGCGCGTGATTGATGTTAAAACCCGTGACGTACTCAAGGCGTCGCGGGGATTTTGCGCCCACCATAGCCGCATGTGGGAAGACTTGAACGGTAGCGCGTTAGGTGTCGCCATTGTCTACCACATTTCTATTTTAGACCTGCTACGCGATACAGAACCGGAGAAACTGCCCAAAGGCGGTGGCCTGTTCCGGCGGGGAGAAGCGGCAGCACAGGTCGCCGATATTTTAGAAGCCAGCGTACCGTGTCCTGCCTGCACCCTGGTGGAAGAAACTGCCCATCGATTTGCCACAATCTTACTGAAAGATTTGAAAGATCCTACGTTGCAAACCCTGTTACGTGATTGCGGTGGCCTGTGCCTGCCACATCTGCGTATGGCCCTACGCACGCCCGGCGCGGGTAAGGTTCATTCGACTCTCATCGCCGTTCATCGCGAAGCCTGGCAAAACCTGATGGGCGAAATGGAAGAATTTATCCGCAAAAATGATCACCGCTTTCGCCATGAACCCTTGACTGACAAAGAGGGCGATTCCTGGATCCGCGCGCTGGATGTGATGACGGGAAAGCGGGGATGATGGGCGGGGGATGGTTCGTGAAACGTGATATGTGATACGTGAAACGTAATTCGCTGATTCGCTATTCCTCCCTCACCATTCTTTTCGCAATCCTATTATGCCGCTCAATGATCGGCATCAATTCCACGGTGTTAAGCTGACCCTCTTCGATGACCACCTTGCCGTTGATGACAGAAAAGTCTACGCCTTGCGGTTGGCAGAAGACAGTGGCGGCTAACGGATCGTGGACGGCCCCGCCCGCGTAACCGAGGGTATCAAGGCGCAGGCCGATGAGGTCTGCCGCTTTACCCGGCGTAAGTTGGCCGATGTCGTCGCGGCCCAGGACTTCCGCGCCGCCGCGCGTGGCGATCCAGAGTAATTCTTCCGCCGATAACCCTGCCGGATTGCCCATCACGCGCTGGAGCAGCATAGCGAGCCGAGCCTCGGCCAGCAAGTGGGATCCGTCGTTGCTCGCGGAACCATCCACGCCCAGACCCACGGGCACGCCCGCGTCCAGGTAGGCGCGGATGGGCGCAATGCCCGATGCCAGGCGCATATTGCTTGATGGACAGTGCGCCACGCCTGTGTGCGTCCGCGCCATCTGCGCGATCTCCTCCGCGTTGATGTGGACGCCGTGCGCGAACCAGACATCATCGCCAATCCACCCCAATTCTTCTGCATAACCCAAAGGGCGGTGGCCGAAGCTTTCCAGGCAAAAGGCTTCCTCATCCTGGGTTTCCGCTAGGTGCGTGTGCAGGTGTACACCGTAAGCACGGGCTAAATTGGCGGATTCCCGCATCAAATTTTGTGTCACGGAGAAGGGGGAGCAGGGTGCAACCACGATGCGTGTCATCGCGTAATCTGCTGCGTCGTGGTAGGTCTCAATGGCGCGCTGTGTGTCTTTGAGGATGAAATTCTCGTCCTCTACCACCCGGTCCGGCGGCAGCCCTCCCTGACTCTCGCCGAGGCTCATAGACCCTCGGCTGGCGTGAAAGCGGATGCCGATCTCCTGCGCGGCATGGATCTCGTCGTCAATGCGCGCGTCGTTGGGATAAATGTAGAGATGGTCGGACGCCGTCGTGCAGCCGGAGAGCATCAGCTCCGCCATCCCTACCAGCGCGCTGGTGTACACCGCCTCGCTATCCAATCCGGCCCATATCGGGTAGAGTGTCTTGAGCCATTTGAACAGCACTGCGTCCTGCGCGGCGGGCACCGCGCGGGTGAGGGTTTGGTAGAGGTGATGGTGTGTATTCACCAATCCCGGCATCACGATCCGCCCCTCGGCATTCAGTACCGTGTTGGCGGTTGTGGGTAGCTCTTCGCCTGTCCCCACCGCTTCGATAACGTTATCGCGAATAAACACCCCCCCGTTGGGGATACGCCGCCGCGCGTCGTCCATCGTGACGAGCAACGTGGCGTTCTTGACTAATAGAGTAGACATGTGAATCTCCTAATTTAAGCGCATCATTAAGGTGAGCTATCTGCGCTAATGCCGTGTTCAAGCCCTCCGATACACTTTCAGTTGTTGGAACCACCGCCACAATGGCTTCCACTGCTACCTATTGCCTATTTTGTGTGGTCGATTTTATGTTCCCTCTTGTGCTGCCTTTAGTATACCCTAGATACATCTTGGATGCAATGATTCCTATTCTATTTCTTTATGGCCGTTCTCCTAACGTCAGTGACAGCGTGACAGATCGAGCATCGCGTAACACAGTTACCTCAATTGTCTGTCCTACTTCCGTGTGAAAGACCAGGTAAGTATTCAAATCCGAATAACTTTTAGAATAAAAAACCCCCTTCCTTAACAAGAGGTTGTAGGAAGGGGGCATGGAAAGGAGGGAATTATATTATGCGTCGTTTCCGCTTGATGAGGTACGGCGTCCAGGCAAACGCCGGCTTGAACCTGTTATAGTGTCACCACTTTCTGGTGTTTCTGAATCCTCGCTCCGATCTCCCTTGAAAATAAGAAATTAGAGATTATCTGTTGAGTGCCACTAATCGCGATAGGGGCAGGCTTAATGCTCACAAGTGCCACTAATCGCGCAGGATTCT
>JAFGFI010000325.1 GCA_016931185.1 Anaerolineae bacterium | reverse complement strand
TTAACGCCGGGCGTTCACCAGCAGTAGGATGAAAATTGAATCCGTAATTCGTTATTCGTAATTCGCTATTCGCTATTTTCAAGGGAGACTATGATGAAAAAACACCTATTATTCAACATTCTTGTCGTTTTACTCAGTTTGATGACACCGAGCCTGGTGTTAGCCCAAGGCCCCACCGACCCGGCGGAATTGGAAGCTTTCTTGGATGATGTGATTCAGGCGCAGATGGAGGAACTACACGTCCCTGGCGTGACGGTTTCCGTCGTCAAGGGCGGAGCGCCATCCGGAGATGACGTGCTCCTACTCGCCAAAGGCTACGGTTATGCCGATGTGGAAAACAAGATCGCGGTGGATGCGGAGACGACAATGTTCCGCATCGGCTCACTGAGCAAGCTCTTCACCTGGACGGCGGTGATGCAACTGGTAGAACAGGGCCAACTCAACCTGGACGCCGATGTCAACACCTATCTCGACTTTGAAATCCCCGCTACCTACCCCGAACCCATCACGATGAAGCATCTGATGAGCCACACGCCCGGTTTTGAGGACTCCAACTTTGAAGTGCTAGCCCCCACTTCCGCGCAAGGCACACCTTTGGGGGAATGGCTGGCGGCCCACATCCCGGCGCGCGTGCGCCAGCCCGGAATAGTCACCGCCTACTCTAACTATGGCACAGCATTGGCGGGATACATTGTCCAACGGATTGTCGGCATACCTTACGAACGCTATATCCAAGACAATATCTTTGACCCTTTAGGGATGACCCATTCGACGGCGTTTCAACCCGTGCCGCCGGAACTGGCACCGGGATTGGCGACTGGCTACGCTTACGCGGAGGGGGAGTATCACGCGCTATCTTCTTATGGCGCGCAAGCCTTTGAACATTTTAACGTAGGCCCAGCCGGCGCGATCAGTGCCAGTGCAACCGACATCGCCAAATTTATGCTCGCCCACTTGCAGGACGGCGCGCCATCCAGAGATGGCGTAGGGCGCATTTTAGAAACGGCAACCGCGCAACAAATGCACAAATGCACACCACCCTTTTCACACACGACCCGCGTCTGGATGGGATGGCATACGGCTTTATCGAAGGCACGCATAATGGGCTGCACTTGTTGTGGCACGCCGGATCAACGAACTATCTCAAGAGCAATCTGGTACTCTTACCGGAGCAAAACGTGGGCATTTTCATATCGGGGAACAGTGTGGGGGCGGATGCGCTGCGGTACAGCGTGCCAAAAGCATTTATAGATCACTACTACCCTTCTGCCACACCGGAACCGCAAATGCTAACGGGCGTTGATCTGAGCCGCTTTGTGGGATCGTACCGCACCACGCGCAGTTCATACACCAAGCTAGAAAAAGCCTTTTATATCCTGGGACAATTTCCTATAGGTGCGACACCAGACGGTTACTTGACCTTTGAAGATCAGCAATTTGCCCCGGTTGGTAACCTGATGTTCCAAGAAGTGGGGGGTCAGGATAAACTCCTCTTCCGTCAGGATGCGCAAGGCAACATCACGCACGCTTTTTTCAACAGCCACCCGATATGGGCCTTCGAGAAACGCACCGGCATTGAGGCCGACAGTTTCCAAAATGTTGTCACTTTACCCAGCCTGGCCCTTTTCCTCCTGACCCTTGTGATTTGGCCGATCTCGTTTTTCATCAACCGCCGCAAAGGACAGACCCATCCCCAACCAGCCCGTGTAGCGGCGCACCATCTCTGGATGGCCCGCTGGGTGAGCGTGGGCAATGATCATGTTAAACGTAGCCGCTGTTGCCGGCAGCTTTACCATGCAGGGTCTCCATTCGATATTTATTAGCCATAATGTACGGCACGCTCTCTTCAATGCTCATTCTGCCCACACTGGCCACACTCGCCGCGCTCCTGGCCCTGGGAACCCTGGTTTTCGTAGGATTGGCGCGGAAGAATGGCTACTGGACCTTAGCCGGGCGCATCCGTTACACCTTGGTCACGCTGTCCGGCCTGGCCTTAGCCTGGTGGTTCAACTACTGGAATTTGATCGGGTGGAAATTGCTTGACAGTTAGAAAAAGAGACGCTATAGTTCTATCCAGGATATGGAGAACAAAATGTATGAACGGATGATGATGCCGACTTCAACTTGTGTTAGCAGCGTTGAGGGTGACGCGCCACGCATCCTCTCCCGCCGTCGTTTTCTCTGTTTGATCACCGGAGCCGCGCTGCCCGCGTTAGCGCTGCCGACCGGGTGTCATTCCTTGCCGCAGACGACACCCCCCAATACCCTTGCTCTCACATCTATCTCCCCTGATTCTTTGCCAGCGGCAGATACAGCCACCCCTTTACCCGTAACCGAGGAGGTAGCGATGACTGAGTTAGAAGTCAAAATCGGCCAGATGTTAATGGTTGGGTTTTCTGGCCTGCAAGTGAATGATGAGCACTTCATCGTGCAAGACATTCGGCAACGACATCTGGGTGGGGTTGTCCTGTTCAATTATGATGTGCCGACACAACAACCCGTGCGTAATATCGCCTCCCCGGCTCAGGTGAAAGCATTGGTGGCCTCCCTGCAATCAATTTCGTCACTCCCCTTGCTCGTCGCCATTGATCAGGAGGGCGGCATAGTCAGTCGCTTGAACGAGGTGTATGGCTTTCCCGCCACGGTTTCGCATCACCACTTGGGGGCGCGTAATGATCTAACGGCGACCTATCAACAAACGGCGGCGATGGCCAAAACGCAGGCCGAGTTAGGCATCAACCTTAACCTGGCGCCGGTGGTAGACCTGTGTGTTAATCCCGATAATCCCATCATCGCCCAATATGAACGTTGTTTCTCTGCCGACCCTGACCTGGTCAGCGGCCACGCCAGCCAGTTTATTCAAGCCCACCATGACCAGGGGGTTCTGTGTACCCTCAAGCATTTTCCCGGACATGGCAGTTCCACCGAGGATTCACACCAGGGCCTGGTGGACATCACCGAGACATGGTCACGGACAGAATTGGACCCCTACGTGCATCTGATCGCAGCAAAACAGGCCGACGCCATTATGACGGCCCATGTGTTCAACTCGCATTTGGATGCTGAGTATCCGGCCACACTCTCTCGACCGATCATCACCGGCATCTTGCGTCAGGAGTTAGGCTACGATGGGATAGTCATCTCGGACGACATACAGATGGGCGCAATCATCAACCATTATGGGTTTGAAACGGCCATAGAAAAAGCTATTGCGGCGGGTGTGGACATCCTCGCTTTTGCCAACAACTCCGTTTACGAACAAGATGTGGTAGTCCGTGCCGTTGCCGTCATCAAGCGATTGGTACAGGAAGGCACTATCAGTGAGGACCGCCTAGACGCATCGTACCAGCGTATCCAGAGACTCAAGCAGAGGTTACATCACCGTGAAGTTCCCGCAGAACATTGAGGGCCGACCGCCTCTGCCTACCGCGCCAAAGGTACGCACAGATAGAGGCTTATTGTATCCACCACATCTCCTCCCGTGTCTCCACCCCGCCAAGTCGTGTGCTTTGAGGAATATAGGATCGCACACCACTTAGCCTGTCGCGTCACCCCACCTAAAAAAACAATCCCCAATTTTTCCCCTTGTCACAAAGCGCGATATGACTCAAGTTGTAGTCCGATGTGGCGTTGAATCGTGAAACAATCACGACTGACGCGAGAGACAATAATGTGGGACTAATACGGGCGAAATGTGGGTAAGCAGGTATAATGTGACAGGACAACTCAGTGTGCAGCGGAATTGACATTTAATCTGTAGTCCGCTTAACTCGCGGCTGTTGAGCGTAGCTTGAGGTGACAGATACAAGGGAGGTAGAATCTTGAGTCAAGGCTTGAAAATGCTTGTGATCTACGTGTTCTATGTGCTCATGGTGATTTTTGTATCCCTGCTCCCAAGTACAGGGGTTTCATTCTGGCACATTGACAAGATAGGCCACTTCTTTGCTTATGCAGGAATGGCAGTACTCGCGCTCTTAGCTTTCAACTCGGGGATCTCTCGATCTTCGGCTCTTTTCTTTGCCGTTGCGCTTGGGGCTGCGCTAGAATGGGGACAATCTTTCGTTCCGGGCCGTGACATGTCGCTTATAGATGGTATGGCGAACACACTTGGGGTGATAACTGGCACTGTGTTGTTTTGGTTTCGAGGTCAGCACATTACGCGATATGTCGCCCGATTCATTAAGGAGTTACCATGAGCGGTGTTTACCATCAAGGGACGAAAATTTAACCGCAGATGAACGCAGATAAACACAGATTTTTTACTTTACCTTTGCGCATTTTTGCGGCTTCGCGTGAGGTTTTATTTTCGGAGTATGTAAGGTTAAGGAAAATATGAATATACTTTTAAGAAAATCACAACATTCAGATGTGCCATTTATGAGAGAAATGCTTTATGAAGCCGTTTTTTGGCGTCCTAACCCCAATAAGCCCTCGTTTGAAGAAGGACTCTCAGCCCCAGGGGTAAGTCATGAACTTGTGGATTGGGGAGAAAGAGATGGGGACAGCGCGGTCATCGCTCTTGTCGATTCAACTCCAGCCGGGGCAGCCTGGTATAGATTTTATACTGATGACAATTCCATAAGGGGATATATAGAGGAAACTATACCCGTGTTAGTCATCGCGGTCCATAAAGACTATCGACGTCTAGGAATTGGGGAAAGCCTGATTAACTGGTTGATCGATCATGCGTCAAAGCAAAACATTCGAAGCATAAGTCTCATGGTCTCAAAGGATAACCACGCCATAAGGTTATATAGGAAATGTGGCTTTCTGGAATATGCTGATAAAGGACATTCTCTGTTAATGCTGCGTAAACTATAAACATAACAAACCCCATTATCATACGTTGTTATTTCATAAAAAACCGCGTAGATGCGGGTTGATATGGAAGGATTCCGTTATGCTAACCCTTGGTCAAATCCGCAAGTATTCACTTTTTACAGACCTGAACGAGGATGAACTGGCGCGCCTGGCTCCCTGCCTGATCAAACGCGCTTACGCGAAAGGTGTCTATTTGTTTTACCCTGGCACATCCGGCTTAAACACCTACTTGGTGGAATCGGGCCTGGTGCGCCTGTTTTTTACCAATGCCGTGGGGCAAGAATTTCTCATCAATTTGGTTGGGCCAGGCGAAGTGTTTGGTTATCCGATATTGGCGGCTGATGCACTGCGAATCATGGGAGCGGCAACCTACAAGCCTTCCGTGATCCTTTCTATATCTCACAATGACTTACTAACCGTGATGGAAAGTTCCCCGCGACTGATGCGCAATGTTTATTCTGAACTGAGCGCTGGTTCGAGGAAATTGCTCTTGTATACGCGCTCGCTGGTTATTGTCAACCTGGAAGGACGGCTGGCGATCCGGCTTTTGCACCTGCTTGGCAAATCTAAAAACCAGACCGAAACCATTGAAATACCCTTGAGCCAGACGGAATTTGCCAGTTGGTTGGGTGCCAGCCGTGGGAGATTGAACCATGCCATGAACCAGTTGCAGAAAATGGGGGTGATTCGGGTCGAAGGTCGCAAGATCACCATCCTAAACCGTTCGGGCCTAGAACGTCTGGCAGAAGGACAGGGCTTAACCTGAAGTAATCGTGCAACTCGTATAAGAATTTCCAGTTCAAGGCTACTTTAGTTCCGATTTATCCGGGTTAGAGCGGATCAGGTATAACAAAAGGGACAGGTTTCCTGTCACGAACGATACAGCAAAATAAATGAGAAGGTGCGAAAATAGAAGCTCATATCAGCTTCTATTTTTTTTGTTTTAAGGAGGAACCCTTGTCACAAGAATCGGTTGAACGCATCATTGGAAAAGTCGTACTGGATGCCGGGTTTCGGGATGCCTTGCTGGCCGACCCCGATCAATTGTTGGCTGATTTTAACCTGACAGATGCAGAGAGAATCAGCCTTAAACGTATGGATGCCGAGACGTTGGATCACTTGGCAACCATACTGTCGGGCCGTGTCCGACAGTGGCAGGTAAAAGACATTTTTATCATCAATCAAGAAGAGGAGAAAGCTCTATGAAATCAAAACGGAATCTCATTTTGCTCGCTTTGACTATGCTTCTGGCCGTGCTGGTCATCTTCAGCTTCCCGGTCAATGCCGGGTTACCGGCACGGATGTTCTCCGCCAGCGGCGCGCCCCAGGTAGTCAGCTACCAGGGGCAGGTGACCGTGGACGGCATGGCCTACAGCGGCAGCGGCTACTTTAAATTCGCCGTGGTCAATGCAGACGGTAACACCACTTACTGGTCCAACGACGGCACAGCCAGCGGCGGCGGTGAACCCACCAATGCCGTCCAACTAACCGTCACCAACGGCCTCTTCAACATATTGCTGGGCGATACTAGCCTCACCAACATGACGGCGCTGCCCGCCTCGGCCTTCGATGGCACGGAGCGCACCCTGCGGGTCTGGTTCATGGAGGATGGCGGCAGCACCTTCACCCTGCTCAGCCCTGACCGGCGGATCGCCGCGGTGCCCTACGCTCTGCAGGCCGAGGAAGCCAAACTAGCAGGCGACGCCGATACCCTCGATGGCTACCACGCCAGTGATTTGCTCGCTGGCGGCAGCGGGTGGAGACTGACCGGCAATGCAGGCACCGACCCGGCTGCCAATTTCATTGGCACAACCGATGATGTCACCTTCACGGTGCGGGTGAACAATACCGCTGCGCTGCGCATTGTACCGAACGCCACCAGCCCCAATCTCATCGGCGGTTACGGCGGCAACTGGGTTTCCCCCGGTGTCTTCGGTGGGGTGATCAACGGGGGCGGGCAAAACGCCAACCTGAACCGGGTGACCGATCATTTCGGCATCATCGGCGGTGGTCAAAACAACCAGGCCGGGAACAATGATGCCGACCTGGGCAATGCCCACTTTGCCACCATCGCCGGTGGCTGGAATAATATCGCCGGCGGTGAATCGAGCGCGATCGGCGGGGGGTACAACAACACGACCGGCGGCAGCTATGTTACCGTCGGCGGGGGGGCAAATCATATTGCCAATGGC
>JAFGFI010000324.1 GCA_016931185.1 Anaerolineae bacterium | reverse complement strand
GTCGTCGCCGGAGGCCGGAACGCAACAGGTGCAACGCAAGGAAAGCGTTCCTTATGAAGTGTTCGTGCGGATTGCGGAAGGGGGCCAAATCGAGGTCATTTACGCGCGCAGCGATCCGAAAGTGGTTCGCGCAATGGCGGAATATAAGCCGGGTCGGGTGAACTATCTGCCGGGTATCATCGGCGGCATTGTGGGGATCGTTGATCTCCTATTGACGACGGCGTTTTTCCGCGGTCATCGAAATGCCGTGCGGCTGGACACTGAGGGGATCATGGCCACGACGACGATTCTTGACCTCTACGAATCCTCCAGCTCGGACAGCACCACTTATTACGTCGCCTACACGTTGCCGGATGGACAGCAAATTCGCCATACTGTCCTCTCGCGGATTTACGAAACCCTGCAAATCGGCGATGCCGTCAGAATCGTGTACCTGATGGACAATCCCAGAATCTTTCGTCCTGAATGGGAGTAGTGTTTTGGGTGGGAATGGGCTACCCGCCGCCAACTGGCGGGAAGATGCCGACCTCGTCACCGTCCTGCAAGCGATACAGCTCCGCCCGCGCTCGCCCGTTGACGAACATCACCTTTACCTCGTTGGCGCGAATTTGCAGATACTTTACGATGTCGGCGAGCGTGCTTTTTTCGGGTAATTCGACGACAAATACCTCGCCGGCGAACACCTCTGGCTTGTAGCGTTGTAACGTCGCAAACAGTTTCACATTAATCTGCATACTACACCTCTACTTGTTGGGCGATTTGTCAAATCGCCCTTTCCGCAATCATAACATAAGACCGAATAAATGGAAAATCAGGAGGCAACGATGGCAGAACAAACCGGACAACGCCCTAACGTCATCTGGGTTTTCGGCGACCAGCACCGCGCGCAAGCGACCGGTTATATGGGAGATCCCAGACCTACCTGCAACTCGTCGTCCCCACCATGCACGGCGACAGCTATTTGACTAACTGAAGGAGACCTTTATGCCATCTTTACCGCCATCTTTACAGGCTCGTTTGCGCAACACGTTGCTGAAGTGTGCGCCTTTTGGCAGCAACGACGCCCTGCGGGTGGTCTTTAGCGACGCCCGGCTTGCCGCGTGGCAGCACAACGTTCCCGAAGCGTCAAATCCTGCCTCACGGGTGAGTTTCCTCGTGTCGCAGTTTATGGATGCCTGGGACGCTAATGGGCAGAACACGTTAGGCCTGTTTCTGTGCGTCTTGAGCGATTTGCCGGAGCGCGGGCCAAATTGTTCCGCTATGGAACTGTGCGCCTTATCCGGTGAAATTCATGGAACATTGATCGCGGGCAAAATCGCTGAGTGTGAGCGCGAGTTGACGCAGGTGAAAGATCACCAGGCGCGTGGTTGGAGCGATCCGACGTACTCGCAGCGCCGCGCAGCAGAATTGCAGGCGCAAATCGAGACGTGGCAGGCGCGTAAGGCTGATCCGCCGCCGTGCCAGGCGGAACCGTTTCCAGATGTGGTTACAGAGGGTGTTGCGACATCTGGCAAATCTACACGATCCGAGCGCGTACTGGAGCCGGAGACGTACACTGACCTCGAAATTCACATCGCCCCCCGTGACAAGAACGCGGGTCTCTACGCTGTTATTGCTGAATTGGATGGTGAAGGCAGATATTATGGAACGTTGCAGATGGGGGCGCTAGACCGTGAGGCGTTGCGCGCTAAACCCGATCCGGCGGAGTATGGCTGCGCCCTGTTTGACGCGCTCTTCTGCGACGACATCCACACAGCTTACGCCGTTGCGCGCGCTAAAGCGCCGGAAGGACGTCTGCGCCTGCGCTTATGGATCGACCATAACGCTGCCGACCTGCACGCGTTGGTCTGGGAACGCCTGCACTATCGCAGCGAGGGCGGCGCATTTCGCGTAGCGACAGATGCGAAATTGCCTTTCTCACGTTATTTCGGCCTGCAACGCGACGCAGCATCGGCTATCGAAGGCCAGGTACGGATGTTGTGTGTCATTGCCAATCCACAGGACATGGAAGAAAAGGGCTTTTCTCCTTTGGACGTGCCGGTCGAAATCGCCAATCTGCGCGCCGCGTTGGAAGGGCTACGCCAGGCCGGCGTCGCGATTACCATTATGCCGGGGCGGACGAAGCTCTCCGATGAGGTGATGGGGGCGTTGACGGATGCCGGGTATACCATCCGTTCCGGCTTTTCCACCCTCGACAACGTGTTTGAAGCGCTGGCTTACGCTCCTGGGTATCATCTGTTGCATTTTGTGGGTCACGGTACATTCGGCCGGTATGAAGGACAAACGGCATTGATATTGGAAGACGCGGAAGGCTACGCGCGTGAGGTTATGGATGACGCCCTCACGGGGCGCTTGAATAGCCTGGAGTATAAGCCGCACTTGATCTTCCTGGCAGCCTGCGAGAGCGCGAGCCGCCCTGTGGGTGATACCACCCCCTTCGTTGGCCTCGCGCCGCGTTTGGTGCAAATCGGTATCCCGGCGGTGGTAGCGATGCAGGACAAGATTGCCGTTAATGCGGCGCAAACCCTGACCCGGCATTTCTACCGTTTCCTGCTGCAACATGGTATCGTGGACAAGGCGCTGAATCAGGCGCGCGGCTTTCTGGCCGATGGTGAATGGGATGTTCCGGCGCTGTTTATGCGCCTGCGCGAAGGGCGCTTGTTGGGGCGCGATAACCTGCCATCGGCGTCCAATGCCTCGCCCCGGTACAATGCTGTGGCACGTCCTCACCTCACTCCGCTGCTAAGGCCGCTTCCGCCTAACCCGTTCACCGATATGCTGATAATCCGCGATGCTATGCGTTTTGTGGGCCGCGATGCTGAACTGCGCCGCCTGCTCTTGCTTTTGCAAAGCGGCTCCGTCACGTTGATCGGCGAGCCGAAGATCGGCAAAAGTTCTTTGATGGCGCGTTTGGCGGCAGTCTGGCGGGACGCGAACAGCGGACGCGTGTTTGGCCCGCTGGATTGCCAGGGTATATTGGACTGCGACGACTTTTTCGCGGAACTGGCAAAGCTCATCGGCCTGCCATCCACTAACGACCGGCGCGCGCTCCGCGACGCTCTGCGTATCACCTCCGGTCTGTTGCTGCTGGACGAGATGGACTGCGCACCCGGTTGGGGTTTGACCGCCGACGATTTCGCGCTGTTCCGCGCGGTGTGCAGTGCCAATCCGAATTTCAAGCTCGTCGTTGTTTCCCGCGCGCCGCTCAAGACGCTGTTCCCGGACAGCCGGCGCGGCTCTCCGTCTTACAACTTCCTGATTCCCTACACTCTCAACCCGTTGACCGATCCTGACGCCCGCGCCTTGCTTGCGCATCCCTGGGATACCACTGCTCCCACCTTCGATGCGACGACCGTGGACGCGCTGCTTGCCCTTGCCGGAACGCACCCCTTCAAGCTCCAACGCGTCGCCCATCACCGCTACGAGGTGTTCACGCATCCCGGCTACGATTGGCAGACAGCCTACCGGGACGAGATCGCGCAGATATTGTGATAAAAAGTATCTGGCTAGAGAAAAACTGCCATTTCGGGATGATTTATCATCTGCAAATGATTGAAGTATCGTTAATGGTTTATTAACTGGTGAGTTAAACTATGAGTGAGTACGAAGATTTGCAACAGACCCTTCAAACTGTACTTGAGATTTTGCATACTCTGGAGAATATGGCTGCTAAATATACTCCAGGTTCTGTTCCAGAATACCTTCAAGTACAATTGGAAGAAAAGCGTCGAGAAGTCACTAATCTTCAATCTCGGTTGAAATCTGTATCTGACAATCTTCCCGTTCGACCATTTGTTTTTATCGGACGTGACGAAGAAAAAAACAAATGTCTGAACGTTTTATCTCCTGAACAACGTGGGTGAGGTGTAATAATTTATGGTGAAGGTGGTATCGGAAAAACCACATTGGCACTTGAAGTTGCGCATATTACTCGCGATAGAAAAGAATTTACTGCTTATGCTTTTGCTTCAGCCCAAGTCCTGGCTTTTTCTACTGAAGGTATTAGGCGAACAAATTTGGCGACTACTTCATCAGATGCTTTTGTGCGCGAATTTGCACGTATTCTCAGTTTGGAAGAAGTCATTCATGCTGGTAATGATTTGGAACGTCAGCGCGCTTTACTAGACGCTTTGCGGGGACAACGGGTACTCTTTATCCTAGATAATTTAGAAGTGCTTTCTCCTCAAGAACTCGGCTATGTCGCTGAATTCTTGAATCGGCTTCCTCGTGATAACAAAGCTATTGTTACTACTCGTTATTGTAAATTTGACTCTGCATTACCCCTTGAACTAGACCGATTTACTGAATTGGAAGCGCGCCAGCTACTGGCGCAGCTAGGTGAAACCGAACCAAGTATAGACAGGGAACTTCATCTTGCCGGAGACAAATTCTGCCACGAACTTTACGAGGTTACAAATGGCAATCCTCTTATTCTAAAGTATGCATTGGGTATTGTGAAGAAATCTTCCCTTTCCGAGGCCGTGGCGCGTATAAAGGATGCAAAACTTTCGGATGATCTTTATGATTTCCTCTTTGAAGATGCCGTGAAGGGTTTACCAGATCTTGATAGGATGGTGCTTTCTACTTGCGCTGGATTCATGTCGCCAGTTAATGCCAGGATTCTTGCTGAGATAACTGGTGTGTCACATGACGATGTTAGAAAAGTATTAGAACGTTTGGTATCGCTTTCATTGGTTAGTAATTTACGTGATGGCAATTACGGTTTGCCCGCTTTTGTGCGTACTTATATGCGCAAAGCGTCTTGTGATGTGGCTCAAACAATTTCAGAGGACTCTACTGAAAGTCTTTGGTATCGTTCAGCTTATCGTGAAGGATTAAGTTATTGGGCAAATTTTGCTATAGAACACAAAAACGAACCGATTTCATTGAAAAGTGAATGGATCGATATAAAAGTTGCTGCGAGTGGATTATGGGAATTGACAAAGTTGCCTGATAGATTAGATGATCGCATTGCAGCACAAATGCTAATAAATCTGGTGTCTGCTCTGGTAAATTTTTTAAGGATTTCTGAGTACTGGGACGAATTTCTGCAATTGAGTGAATGGGCTTATTTTGCGAGAAAGAGTCTAGGAATGAACGATGCGAGCTTTCTTGCTTATGAAATAGCTCTAACTTATTGTCAACGTGCTGAAGTTGATAAAGCTGATGACTGGGGTGAAGAGTTTATCAAGATAATCGCTCGAGATGATAAATCCGTTGATATGGCTTTGTCGAGACGGTTGAAGGGCTTAATAGCTCAACAACGCAGAAACTATGTTGAGGCTGAGAAATTTTACAATAGTTCGTATAGCATTTTCAGCGAGCTAGAACAGAAATATTACCAAGCTATAGTTCTCAATGATTTAGCAGAAATCAATTATGTGCTAGGAAAATATAACTGTGTTCAAAAATTCTGCGATAAGGCGATGGATTTAGCCAAAGAACTGGATGATAAGCGTCTTCAGGCTAGATGCTTTGATACTCTTGGTTATTTGTTTTTGAAACTCGGGGATCTTAAACAAGCTTACCTTCGTTTTGTTGATGCGCAAACTCTAGCATCCCAGATTGGGGAGCAGGAGTTGATGGCTCGCACCTATGAAGGTTTAGCCTGCATATTGGAGAAGGAGCGTCGTTTTGATGAGAGCCGCAATCAGGCAAAAGTTGCCTTGGAACTATATAAAAGATCACGTAATAGGAATTTGGATTCTATAAACGATCTTGTTAAACGATTAGACGAGCGTCTTCGTTCGGTCACTCTTTTTAGCTATACTACACTTACAATTCATATTACTTCTCTTGATAGTAAGTTGCATCAATATTTGGTTAAGGCGATAATTGACGATAAAAGTACAAGAGAAAGTGTTATGTATTTTGATGATAAAATATTACTCAATTCTACTCAGTCTACTGATGATTATGGAATAGACTTATTTGGGAGTTTGTTGTCGGATGATCTTTGTTGTGTTTATGATATAGCTAAAACCCGTGCGGATATTAGATCCGGTGGACGTTTACGTGTGCAGATTTGCATTGATAGTAATGCAGAGAAGCTATATAGCCTGGGCTGGGAGACGTTATGCTATTGTAGACAGGGACTTCCTCTGCCGATTGCGAAAAGTCGGACTGTGGCTTTCTCGCGTTTTTTTGAATTGCAGCATAGTAGCCCTCTTCTTATTGAACAAGGTCCTTTACAAATGTTATGTGTCATTGCCAATCCAGAAGATCTCAACAGCAAAGTTTCATATTTGAATATTGACGAAGAAGCTCGGAATTTGCTGGAAGCTGTGAAAGCACTGCGAGAAAGGGGAATGCAAGTTACGCTTTTGACAGGTTGCTCAAAGTTATCCGAGGATCTGCAATCCGAATTGATAGATCGAGGTTTTTTGATTGAAGAACGCGAGTCTAGCATTGATTCGATAGTTTCTTTACTAAAGAAAAAGCATTACCATTTTTTGCATTTTGTAGGACATGGTCGGTTTAGTTCGAAGAATAACAAGACTTTTTTAAGTTTAGAAGCCGAAGATGGCTATTTAGTAGAAACGTCAGATGATACTATTATTAAGCGTTTACGAGATCTCGACCTTGAATCATTGCCGAAATTGATCTTCTTGTCTACTTGTGAAAGTGCAACCCGGCAAAATATAGCAGAAGCGCAAAACCGTCAGCCATTTACAGGCATGGCTTACAAGTTGATGCAGCTTGGGATACCTGCGGTTATAGCAATGCAAGATAATATATCAATCATTGCATCTCGCGTCTTGGCTAAAGAATTTTATGATGCTTTAGCTGTGGATGGAATTGTGGACAGGGCAATGAACTTGGCGCGTGCTTGCCTAGATGATAATAGTTGGTATATTCCAGTGCTCCTAACTCGATTTCAAGATGGCTATCTATTTACTGAGAGTGTGTTTACTTTATCTTCGTAGTGATAGCTTGTATTAATTGTGCTGTTGTTATGTTCGCAGACGGTATACCGGGATGAGATCGCGCAAATGTTGTGGATTGTGTGCTTGAATGAGAGATATGACAACCGATACCATCTGGGACCCCGTCGCCATCCAGGCCCTCGTCGATGGCCTCGATCCGATTGACTGGCAGCAATTGGAGCTGTTGGCGCGCATCCCGCCGGAGAAGCGCGTGCTGGCGGGGATGCAGGCGCAAGCCTTCGCCATGGCCGCGCTGCGTGGCACGTTTGCCCGCCGCTTCCCGGAGTTGACCCAATCTGAGTTGAATATGAAGGTGCTGGCCTACCTGACGCCGGTGCGGATGGGGGAAGAAGCGGTCAGCGGTCAGCCGTCAGCGAACAGCCGTTAGCGGATAAGCCGGAGGATGCATGAGCGTGTTGGCGTTTTACTTCAAGGTGGTTCGCGCATTGGAAACCATCGAAGCGCCGTATATGATTGTCGGAGCGTTTGCAGGGTTGGCTTTTGGCGTCAGCCGCGTCACATTCGATGTAGACATCCTCGTAGACCTGCGCGACGCCGACTTCGACGCGCTGGCCGCGCACTTTCCTTTGCCGCGTTATTACGCCGACCCGGAGATGATGCGCAACTCGACACGCCTTGGGATTAAGTTCAACCTCATTGACACGGAGTTGGGTGTCAAAGCTGATCTGGTCCCCTTGACCCGCGATCCGGGCTACCGTATTGCCTTCGACCGCCGCGTGCGCCGCGCGTTTCAGGATGAAACCGGCGCGACGTTCGAAGCGTGGTGCGCCCAGCCGACCGACATCATCATCGGCAAGCTCAAAGCCTGGGCCGAGGG